>OMOE01000123.1 GCA_900290365.1 Syntrophobacter sp. SbD1
AAATGTGAGGACAAATGAACCGGCAGAACCCAGCCTGATAGAGCGCGAATACCTCTCGGAGGATCAAATAGCGTCGGGTGTCCGGTTGGCCTGCCTGATCAAACCGGAGCAGGACATCGAGGTAACGGTGCTTAACCGGGAGCCGGTTGCCTCGTGGAGGGCCTTGCCGGGCGCCTCCCGAAGCTTTTCCCGCCTTTCCTCAGAGCTGCCCCGGTCCTCGGGAAGCCCTCTCGGGGCTGCCGTGGATATCGGGACGACGCACATCAGCGTATCCTTTTACGATCTTTCCACCGGCGAATGGTATGCAGGGCGTCACGGCCTGAATCCGCAGGCGTGCTTCGGCTCAGACGTCGTGACCAGGCTCATTGCCTACAACGAGTCACGGGAAACGGCCCGCACTTTGAGGGGTCTGGTCATCGATGCAATCGGCTCGGCCATTATGGACATGGCTGTCCGCGAGGGCATCGGTCCGGAGCAGGTTGTAAAAGTGACCATGGTCGGCAATACGGCCATGCTGGCGGTGCTTTCGGGGCGAAACTGCGACCTGCTGCTTCAGCCCGCTTACTGGATGGCCCCCCTGGGATGTCTTCCGGAAAATCCGCGGGAGTTCTCATCGGCCTGGGGGATACACCCGGAAGCAATCATCGAGGTCATGCAGCCCCTGGCGGGCTTTGTCGGTTCCGATCTTTTGGCCGGTGTTGTTGGGACGAAGCTTGTCGAAAAAGGACCCGGCGCCCTTTTGATCGATTTTGGGACAAACTCCGAGATGGCCTTATGGGATGGCCAGTCTTTGTGGGTCACTTCCGCTGCCGGAGGCCCTGCCTTCGAGGGGTGCGGCATCGGTTGCGGAATCCCGGGCGGGCCGGGGGCCATTTTTCAGGTCCGTGAACATCCGGGCGGCGCGGCGGCGCCCGGTGGCGCTTGCCCGAATTTGGAAGACATGATTTTTTGGAGTAAACTGGCATGCTTCGATCTCGAATTTCGCACCATAGACGATGAAAAGCCCCTTGGTCTTTGCGGCTCCGGAATAGTCGATCTCATCGCATGTCTGGTCAGGTCCGGCAGACTGAGCAGCATCGGGCGCTTTTCACCAGAAGTTCCACAAGGCGGCCTCACTCTTCTTAATGGAGACCGGCAACATCTGCTGCTGACCAAAAAGGACGTGGATATTTTCCAGCGTGCGAAAGCAGCCATATTCGCCGGGGTTCAGGTCCTGCTTTCGATGGCTGAGATGAGTCCCGCACAATTGCGGCGAATCTATATCGGAGGGGCTTTCGGCCCTTTCGGCCATTTTTTGAACAGAGACAATGCCAGGCAGATCGGACTTTTGCCCGATCTGAAGTCCAGCGCCATCGAACTTTGCGGCAACATTGCCCTTAGAGGGTGCGAAGAACTCCTGATGTCGGAAGATTCCGGGAAGACCCTGGACGAGATCAAGAGCAAGGCAAAGCTGATCAACCTGGCCCAATGCGACGGGTTCGACGACTTTTTTATGGGGGGGCTCTATCTTGACAGAATTTATTAGAAATTCTGAGTTTAACGATCGCGCCTACCTCGATGCATTCATGAAAACAGCTCAGTACCTCGCCGGCCTGACAACGCACGAGGACGTCTGGAATCATATTGCAGAGCTGATGGTTAAGTTTTACGGGGCCGATTCGGCGGGCTTTGCCAGGCAGCTCGAAAACGGTGAGATAGAATTCCACAACCTGATGCCAACCGATCGGTCCTGCCGCGCTTTCCCGGAGTCCCAGGAGTTCAGGGAAAGCGTTAGAGAGGTGCTGCAAACCGGTTTCCTGGCCTTGCGCACCCTGACGGCTTTCGAAGGGCCGTATACGGTTGTTCTGCTGCCGATTGTGGCCGGCGCCGAAACCGCCGATGTCATGTTTGTAGGGCATGTGACGGCCGGACCAATCTCAAAAGAGATACTCAACGTATACCTGGCAGTCGCAGGTCTGGCAGGGACAACTGTAAACAAGCTCTTCTCGGAAGCAGAGCTAAAGAAACACCGTGCCCATCTTGAGAAGCTGGTCTTTGAGCGCACCAAGGAGCTTGAATCCTTCAGCTATTCCGCCTCCCACGATCTGCGCGCGCCTCTTCGGGCAATTATCGGTTTCACCAGGAAGATACTCGATGAGAAGGGGACTTCCTTCGATTCGGAGACAACCCGGATGTTCGGAGTAATCCGGGACAATGCCCAAAGAATGGGGCAACTGATTGACGATCTGCTCAGGCTTTCACGCCTTGGCCGCACCGAACTGAATTGGTCGAAGTTGAGCATGGAAGGCCTTGTGAAGGAAGTTTTGGCGGAAATTCGGTCGGCAGATCCCGAACGCGAGTTCGAAGCCGAAATTGGTGAACTCCCGGAGGCATACGGCGACCGGGCCATGATACGGCAAGTCCTGTTGAATCTTTTGGCAAACGCCGTCAAGTTCAGCCGAGGCAAACAGGACGCCCGAATCGAGGTGGGCAGCAACAAAAGTCCGGGGGAGCAGGTTTATTATGTAAGAGATAATGGTGCAGGATTCAATATGAAATACTACAATAAGCTGTTCGGCGTTTTTCAGCGCCTGGTGAGCGAGAGCCAATTCGAAGGGACAGGGGTCGGGTTGGCCATCGTTGAGCGGGTAATCCAGCGGCACGGCGGCCGGGTCTGGGCCGAAGGAGAAATCAATAAAGGGGCCACTTTCTATTTTACGCTTTCACCAAAGGAGCAGCAATGAAAAGGGCTGATGTCGAGATACTGCTGATTGAAGATAACCCGGCCGACATAGAGCTTACACTTGATGCGCTGAAAAGGAAAAACCTGGCCAACAAAGTGAAGGTCCTAACAGATGGGGAGGAAGCCCTCGAATACCTGTTCAATTCCTGCGACCTTTCGGCGAACAAAGCGGGTTGCCCTTACCTGATATTGCTGGACCTGAAGCTGCCCAAGGTCAGCGGGCTCGAAGTGCTCGAAAAGATTCGCTCCGATATACGGACCAAGTTCATTCCCGTAGTTGTCCTGACCTCTTCGGAAGAAGAAAAAGACAGGGTCGAGAGTTACAACCTCGGGGTAAACAGTTATATTGTTAAACCCGTGGAGTTCGACAGCTTCGCCGGTGTGGTCTCAGAGATAGGATTTTACTGGGTTTTTCTCAATAAGCCCCCTTACTGATTCTGCCGGAGGCAACCCGATATGCCCGACGATCAACTCAATGGGCGCCTCAAGGTCCTGATTTTGGAGGACATCTCGACCGATGCGGAACTGGTGGAAAACGAGCTTCGCTCCGCCGGGATCGAGTTCGAGGCCAGGCGGGTGGACAGTGAAGAGTCCTTCCTGAAAGCGTTTGAAGATTTTTCGCCAGGGATTATTCTCTCGGATTACTCGCTTCCCTCTTTTGACGGAGAATCGGCCCTCATGCTGGCTGCCGGGATAGCTCCCAATGTGCCCTTTATTTTCGTTACCGGCGCACTGGGGGAGGATCGTGCGGTTGACCTTTTGAAAAGCGGCGCCACGGATTTAGTGTTGAAGGACCGGCTGTCACGTCTTGCGCTCTGCGTCAGGAGGGCCTTGAAAGAGGCTGAAGAAAAAAAGCTGAGGCAGCGGGCCGAAGATGAGTTGCTGCGTGCACACGCAGGGCTTGAACGGAAGGTCGAGGAGCGGACAAAGGACCTGCGGCTGACAATGCAGGCGCTGCGGCTAAGTGAGGAGGAACTTCGCAAATCGCACGATGAACTGGAACTGCGGGTCCAGGAGCGTACAGCCGAACTTAGCGCTTCAATAGCAAGGCTGGAAATATTAAATCAGGAGCTGCAGGAATTCGCTTTCGTAGCCTCCCATGACCTGCAGGAACCCCTGCGCAAGATACAGACATTCTGCGATCTGGCTCAAATGAGATGCTCATCGGCTCTTGACAGTGTAGGACGGGGATATTTGGATCGCGTCATTGACGCGGCATCCCGCATGCGGCATCTTCTCGACGATTTGCTCCAGTTTTCAAGGGTTGCAGGGAGACTGGAGCGGTTCAAAACAGTTGATTTGGGAAAAATCATAGGGGAAGCGGCAGATATTTTTGAAGAAAAGATAAAAGAAGCAGGCGTTTCGATCGAGACCGGGGACCTCCCCGGCATCGAAGCGGACGAGTCCCAGATGCTGCAACTCTTTCAAAATCTTATTGGCAACGCTTTGAAATACCGAAGCAGCCAAAGCCTTCGAATCAGGATCAGCGCAAAGCAGGATGGACGGGGGTATTGCGAAATATTTTTCGAGGACAACGGCATCGGATTTGAGCAGCAGTATGCGGAGCGTATTTTCAAACCTTTCCAGAGGCTGCATAGTCACACTGAATATGAAGGCGTCGGAATGGGCCTGGCAATATGCCGCAAAATCGCCGAGCGGCACGGGGGAATCATTCGGGCGGAAAGCGAGCCGGGGAAAGGCTCGGTATTCATAATCAGGCTTCCCGTGATGCAAAACAAAGTGAAGGCCGCTCGCAATAGCCCACCGGAAATGTTAGAAAGGTGAGACTATCTTGGAAGGGAATATAATGGCTGGAGAGGACCAAAAGGCCGTCCTGATGGCCGATGATGATTCAGATGACTGCATGTTGGCGGCTGAAGCGTTTGTGGTAAGTGGGGGCAAGGCTGTTTTCGATTGTGTTGCAGACGGAAATGAACTGATGCTATATCTTTTGGAGCGGACCAATTCCGATTCAAAAGGGCTGCCCGATCTGATCCTCCTTGACCTGAATATGCCCCGCAAGGATGGCCGCGAGGTCCTCCTTGAAATCAAATCTCTGCCCGCTCTGCGGCATATCCCCATAGTCATTCTCAGTACATCCAAAGAGAAAGCGGATATCGACCTGACCGCTGAAGCAGGGGCAAAGTCCTTTATCACAAAACCCTCAAGCTTCGGGGAATGGGTGGAGATAATGAGGGTACTGGGAAAGGAGTGGCTCACAAAGAGGGCAGAATAAGGGGCCTCCCGCAAGACTCCATCCTTTGCCAGCCCCGGGAATCGAGCAACCATCATTGTTCAAAAGAGGTGATCGGCTTGAATCTAAACTATACGGAAATCAGGAACTGCTTGAAAAACGAGCCCAGAATCGTCAGGCTCCCCGAGAAAGGCAAGGCTGTCTTCGTGGGGGATACCCACGGAGATGTCGAAGCCACTAAAGAGGTCCTGAACCGCTACTTCAAACCGGGCTATACCCTCGTGTTCCTGGGGGATTACGTTGATAGAGGCTGTTCATCGCGCGAGAACTTATCCCTCCTTCTGACCAGGAAACTGGAAGCCCCGGACAGGTTGCACCTTCTCATGGGAAACCACGAAGGATATTGTTTTCAGGAATTTTCCCCGGCCGACTTTTGGGAAGGCCTCTCAGAGGTCGAGAGAGCCCGGTTTGGTGAACTCTGCGGACTTCTTCCCTACATAGCCCTCAGCAGCAATGGGATTCTTGCACTGCACGGAGCGCCACCGGCTCTTTCCTTTCCCGGTGGACTAATTGACCTCAAAGAGGTCGTTCCCGGCAGCAAAGCCTGGCATACGCTTTTCTGGGGAGATTTTACCGACAGCCCTCGCCGTGTCCGCTCCTCGCATGGGTGCGGAAGAACCATGTATGGCAGGGCGTATTTCGACTCCGCAATGAACCAGTATGGCAAAACGGTCTTGATTCGCTCCCACCAGCCGAACGTCCTCCAGACCATATTCGACAAGCGCTGCCTGACGATCATGAGCACGAGGGCGATCGACAGCCCCCGGCGAATTGCGGTAGCCGACCTGGAGAAATCTGATATTGCATCAGTATCCGAACTGGAAGTGCTGCCTCTCTCTTAGATCAATCATGACTGCGGCAGGACCTTTCCCGCTCCGAATCGGGGAAAAATCCTCAGCAGTTCACTTCGCAGTATCAATGCATTCCGATAACGCTGATTCGGATCTTTTTGCAAGCATTTTAGAATGATGGATTCCAGTTGCAACGGCAATCCCGGTTCCAGATTCAATGGAGATTCAGGGTTGCATTCAAGAATCAGGTCCATGAGGTTCTTATCGTTGTCATCATAGAAAGGAATAGATCCCGTCGAAAAGAGATAAAGGATTATCCCCAATGACCATACATCACTCGCCAGGCTGCTCTCTCCCATGATCTGTTCCGGCGCCATGAAGGGACGCGTACCGATGGATGTGGCGCTGGTGCTCCGGCGATAGAGATCTTTACCAGCGCCGAAATCCAGGAGTTTTGTGACTCCCGAAGGCGTAATAATAATGTTTTCGGGCTTGATGTCTCTATGCATGATGTTCTGCTCGTGAGCGTGAGCAACCACATCCAGCAGTTCCAAAAAGACTTTTTCTTTTGTGACGCCGTCCATCCCCTGATCGAGAAGATCTCTCAGGGTAGAACCTTCTACGTACTCTTGAATGAGGATTACTCTCCCCTCCTCCTTAACGACCTCTTGCAGTTGCACCGCGTTGGGATGGCCCGCCATCCGCTTCAGGATAGCCGCCACTCGTATGAAGTTGGTGTTCATTTGACTGGAATGAGGGATCTTGGCGACCGACATCACCTCTGCACGCTCTTCCTTCACCAGCCAAATTTCTGCCTGGCTTCCGAAACCCAGTCTGCGTATCTTCTTCCATTTATTGGCAATGAGAGGAGAAAGTTCCGGCGGCATCGTCTTTTTAAAACCGGCATGCGTGAAGAGATTTCGGAAAGAGTAGTACGCACGGGAAAAAAATGATGTTCCAGGCAGCTTGGATAAACTTCCTTGTTGGCTTCGAGTAATCTCTCCACTCGATGCAGACTGCCCCCATTGGAGCAGTACTTCGAGTCGAGGAGGAAAAGCCGTGGAATCCAACGGCAGTATCCAATATTCATCCGCACCGGCGCGGAGGTATTCCCTGGCTTTTGTGGCTTGATCCGGAGAAACGAGAACTAAGAGTGGTATGGATCGGCCAATCAAGTGTCTAACCTGATGGACGTCCTGATCAGGTCTTCTCTGATGCTTGCTCACGTCAAGAATCACCAGAAGAAGGTCTCCCTGGTTTAAGTATCGTTCGGCATCTCCTATTGCGGGAACTGCTGTTGATTCGATTTCAAGGTCAAAATGGGAAAGCAACTCCTGAATATGCCGAATTTCCTCAGGGGCCAGGTTGATGAACAGTACTCTCTCATCGGCCACGGATTAAATCTTTCAAGATAGCATCTGTCAAAAGCCGCCGGCAACAAGTTGCCAGGATACTGCATCACCGGCTGCCAATAGATTCCGAAGCACAGTTTGTGGAACGGATTCCATCCCGGAATGCTCAGAAACTGACTGCCGGTCTATTCAATGATCTCAAAATGTCAGTTAAAATACAAGCTGCGTGTATACAATTGCCCTTTGGGCGAGCTGAGGACATGCCGGCCCCGGCAGGTTGGTTGCCTGGCCACTCGCCCGATTCAGAGGAAGAGGATCAGGCGGAAAGGACGCGATGTGAAGCTGACAGGACTCTTGTTAACCTTGCAGGGGTTGCCTCTTTCCTCCTTTCATTATATAGCAAGGTGCTATTGCATGCATGTGGACCATTCTTGAAGCTAATGAACGCTGTCCATAAGCTTCCTCATCATTGGAGTCGTTGTGCCGCCCTATTTTGTCTCCTTTCGAACTGAGATCAGAATGGAGGAAAACCTCCCTCCTTTCACCAGAATCGAGGATCCGGGAACAATAGAGCTTCTCAGGAAGGCCGTGGGTGTATTACTGCCTTCGAATGTCTCTCCGTGGGTATATCGGAGCATTACTCAACATGCAAAAAACTGGTTCCCCCGCCTGGAGGCCCGGTTCAATTTCCAGGGCAAGACCAGGCAAGTTCATCTCTTTCATAGAATGGGAGTTCGACATCCGGACAGCCTTGTCTTTAAGGCTCCTCTCCGCCTGCAAGACTACCTGAACGAACATGGCTCCCCCTGGGGATATCCGATCGTGCTCAAAGGGGACCTTGGCGGCGGGGGCGAGACGGTCTTTGCTATCTATGGGCAGGAAGATGTTCCCAAACATCTCCTGAATCTCCCACAGGATAAGCCGTTATTGATCCAAAAATGGGTGGAACACGGTGGAAAAGACCTTCGTGTGGTGATCTATGGAGATCAGGCCGTAAGCTATTTTCGTGTTGGTGGCGGGCAGTTTTACAACAACATCTGCCGAGGCGGCAAACTCGATCATGGGGGCTGGCCTGAGTTGCAGCAGAAGGGCGTTTCCGCTGTCCGTTCGTTTTGCGGGCGTGCGGGAATTGACATTGCCGGCTTTGATCTCATGTTCCCGGACGAGGGGGAGCCGGTGTTTATTGAAGTGAATTTTCATTTCGGCAGGAAAGGGTTGGGAGGACTTAAGGAACACCAGAGGTACGTACTCCGTGCTATTCGGAGCTGGCGTGACCATCTGATGACGACCCGGTTGAGCCAACCTTCCACCGGATAATATTCAAAAGGGCTATTGCGAGTCGCCTACAGCCCAGAGTGTCCCAGAGTGAAATAAAAGGCTGCTCCGGCGCCCACTGCACCTTCGGCCCAGATGCGGCCCCCATGTTTGCAAATTATCCGTTGTACGGTTGTAAGTCCAATTCCCGTCCCGGGAAAATCACCGGCCGAATGAAGCCTCTGAAATGGAACGAACAGTTTTTCGACATGCTCCATATCGAACCCTGCGCCGTTGTCCCTGACACTATAGACAATCCGGCCATCGCCTTCGTGCACCGCCCCGAACTCGATGCGGGCGGCAGCCGTTTTGGATGTGTACTTCCAGGCATTGCCCAGCAGGTTTTCCAGGGCCGTACGCAAAAGTCCCGGATCTCCTATAGTCATGATTGCATCGGCAATCCTAAATTCGGCTTGCCGTTCAGGGGCTGCCTGTTGCAGGTCCGACGCAATTTCCCGAGCCAGGCCGGACATATCCACCACATCCATTTTAACGGGCGTGCGCGTGGCCCGGGAGAGGTTGAGCAAGTTGTCGATCAGCTCGTTCATGTGGTTTGCTGACAGGCGGACACGATGGAGATAGTCTTTGCCCTTCTCGTCAAGATCCTCGGCGCACCTTCGATCGAGCATTTCACTGAAACTCGTGATTCTGCGAAGGGGGGCCTTCAGATCGTGTGACACCGCGCCCGTGAACGTTTCAAGTTCTTTATTCAAGATAGCCAGTTCCCTGTTTGTTAATCGAAGCTTTTCATTCGAGTCCTCAAGTTCGGCGGTGCGCTCTTTGACACGCCGCTCCAAATCCTGGCAAATTTGAAGGTTTGTCATGGCGACGGAGGTGATGTCCGCGAGGGCCTGGAGGACTTTGACCACCTCACGGGGAGGCCGGCATTTTTCAGCCCAGTAATTGCCTATTGCGCCTATGGGAGCAGCCGTGCGGATAGGCACCATTACGAGACTTTTCACGAACGTTGGTCTGTAGGCATCGGCGGGAATACGCTCATCCGCGTAGATGTCTTCGATAACCGCGGGCTGGCAGTTTAACATGACCCAGCCGCTGATGCAGGCGGACATGGGGAATCGCTGCCCTTTCCAAAGAGGGGTTATGGCGTTTTCTTCAGCGTAGTAACACAGATCCCCGTCCCTCAGTACGAAGGTGGCTCCATCGGCGCCGGTAAGCTCCCGCGCAGCCTTTCGGACAATCTGCATAACGGCGTCCAGGCTTCCGGCAAGCGAAAGTTGCTGCACCACCTCGATAAGTTGTTCCATGGCTTTATTATAAGGGACAAAATTTCCCTTTTTGAGTTGTTGCGCCTCAATGGAGAGCATCATTTCGATAGCGGGCATTAGATTATGTAGCATCTGCTGTTTTGAAACGAATGTTGCGCCGATTTCCTTGAGCTTCTTTGCCTGCGCGCCCTCCGGGGATATTCCGGAGACGGCTATGAACGGCACTCCCGGGCATTTGCTCCGCGCAGCTTCGAAGGCAGAAATGCAGCCGCGGCCGGGACTTCCGTTGTCCGAGAGGATAAAATCGAAGGAGCCCGAACCCAATGTTTCGAGGTAGTCCGCCAGTGTTTCAGCTACTGTGAGCTGAAAGTGCGTCCCGCTTCTTTCAAGTATCTCCCGAATAATCAGAGCATCGTCCATGTTATCCTCAAAAAGCAAGATGCGCAGAATTTCCGGCATAGGATGTTCCACCTTGTGATCAATTAATTGCACAGTTCAAGAGCGGGTTTAGGGTTTAGGGTTTAGGGTTACGGGTTGAGAAACAACTCGAAATCTACGATCAGGCGCCGGCCAATCTGATAGTGCCGTTTATTTACGTTGCACGCGCCCAACTCGCTAACTCTTGCCCCCGATTTACACGGCTTTATGCACTCCCGAGCAGCAGGATGTGTTTCCACTCAGTCCTCAGTCCTGCTCTTTCCGCCTGCGTCGAGTCAATGGTCCCGGCACAATTTGGGGTGAGTCATTGACCGTGTAAATAGGCAATAAGCTGTATTTTAAGAGGAGTATCTTATGCAGTCAGCAGACATAGCAGGATGCTGAATGAAGGTTCTACGGTGGGAGAAGCGTCCGAAAATTGCTAATGAGTTCGTCATTAAGCCTGCCCCGGACTGCGATCCGGGGGGGCGCGTCACCCCGGAGATTTTTAATCCGGGGCGGAATCCAGACTTTTCTCCAACTATTTGATATTAACGCAAAAGGCACCGGACCCCGGCCTGCGAGACTGTGTCACAAAGCCTCTGGTCCACATATTTCCCCCCTTTTCTAATCTAAAGGGGGGCAGGGGGGATTTTGAGTCTCCGATGCTCCATAAGCCTTTAAAATCCCCCTCGATCCCCCTTTACAAAAGGGGGAAGCAAAACTGGTTCCGTACGATTTGTCCGAGCATTTTCTGAATTACGACACAGTCTCCTGCGCCGGGACTACGAGAATCTTTACCCGAGTTTAAGTAAATTCAGCAACATACGCGTTTATTAATTTATTTCGGAACTAAATTGCTTCTTTCAGTATAGAATATATTTGTTGTATCTTTAAAGTACACACTGACAATTTCACCTCTGGCACGCTCCTTGATATAAATGGTTTTGTCTGTAGGGATTACGAAACATCGTTTGTCTCTTATTAATTTGTCTATTGTGTCAAAATCATGCGACTGTGCTTTCTGCACATCATCAGGGGCCGAGCATCCGATAGAGTTAAGCTTTGCATACTGTGGACCCTGCAATTCAACTATGTCTTGTTCCTCAACCCCTTCTGCTTTATATCCAGTACCTAAGACTCCCTCACCAAAAGGATTACAACCTGATATAACAAAAAGCGCTACAGTTAAAAAGGTGTATAGAAGCTTTCTCATCTTAACCCTTCCTTTAACAGATTCAATATAGTCTAACAATAACAACTTGAATTAATGGCTCAGCGTGGCTGTCAACTGATGGCTAACCCCATTTTGGGATTGGATTCCGGCTCCAGAAACTTCCGGAACATCCCAAGGTCCGTGAAATTGTACGATTTACCAATCGAACATGCAAGTTAACTTTCGTCCATCCTGCTACCTCGATCCAAGTCTCGAACAGATGCCGAAGGAAGGCTCTCAACGAACTCTAACCAATCCTGATTCTTGCGTCACAGACCTCGATATCGCTCGATGATGCGAATACGGGGTTTAGGTCCATCTCCTGAATTTCCTCATGTTTTTCAATTAGAGCTGAAACCTGGAGCAGGAAATCCTCGATACCTGGAAGGTCAACGGTGCCGCTCCTGGGATTTTTAAGCATTCCATAGCATTGCAATTCCTCGATCATTTCCCTGGCGTCCCTTTTCGTGACAGGAATCAACCTGAAGGAGACGTCCTTTGCTGCCTCTGCATATATTCCACCCAACCCGAACATCAGAACGTGGCCAAACTGCCGGTCCTTTCGCGCCCCTACGATCAGTTCAAAGCCCCTGCCCAGCTTCTGCACCATAACCCCCTCGAGCTTTTTTTCAGGGCTATCCGATCTAAACACAGTGGTGACTTCCCTGAATGCCTGCCTTACCTCTTGCTCACTTTTCAGTAAAACCCTTATCCCTCCGGTCTCGGTCTTATGAATAACGTCGGGAGAGGAAATCTTCAATGCTACCGGAAACCCTATCCTGGAAGCCATGCTCGCGGCCTCATTCTCATCTCTGGCCAGGGAGCTTTCGAGCACCCTTATGCCTTCCTTATCGAGAAAGGCGATAGCGTCCACCCCGAGTAAAAGTCTGTCCATACGCACCTCTTTCTATCCAAAAAGTAAATTCGCTTTCCACAGGTTAGCCAGGACCGCTGCGGCTCTCTCGGGCGTGGGAACGATCGAGAGGCCCTTTTGCCCGTCCATCGCCCTGATCTCATTATCCCATATACCCGGCGGGGCAGTGAAAACACCGACAACCGGTTTTTTGAAATGGTCCATGGAGTTCAAGTAATCTGCCATCCCTTTTGCGAGGTGCACATTTGCCGATGCAAACATGGCAATAAAAATGATCCCATCGGTACCCTCATCTTCGAGTGCCGCTTTGAGAATATCGAGGATATTCTTCGTGTCATACCAACTGGGGCCCATGTCGACCGGGTTGGTGCGGATGGCGATCGGGGGAAGCAGGCGATTAATCTCCTCCTGTGTTTTTTCCGAGAAGCGGGCGAGCTTGAGTCCTGTTTTCTCGACGGCATCGGCTGCGATCATCCCAGGACCTGCCTGTCCCGAAAGCACAGCAATGCGGGGCCCTTTAGCGGGCGGGCATTTATCGAGGACTTTGGCCGTATCGATCAGCTCTTCGGCGGAGGTAACCTCGAGGATACCTGCCTGGCGAAGGGCCCCTTTCCATATCTGGTAGTCCCCTGCCAGTGACCCCGTATGGAATCGGCTCGCACTGTCGCCTTTTTCACTTTTACCGGCCTTATAGGCGATTATGTGCTTCCTGCCCCTGAGCGATTTCGCTGTATCCAGCAGGTCCCTTGGGTCATCCAATCCCTCGATGTACAGGGTTATCACCCTGGTCTGCTCGTCGTCTTCGACGAGATGCTTCAACAGCTCCGGGAACCCCACATTGAGGCGATTGCCGAGGCTCATCAATTTAGACACGCCCATCCTTTGTTCCATGGCCAGGAAGCCGCACAGGTGGCACATGCCTCCACTCTGGCTTATAAGCGCAACGCCTCCTTTTTCCAACAGGGAGAATTCCGGTGTAAACGATGCGTTGACTCCGAAAGTCCGATTGACAAAGCCGAAGGTGTTCGGGCCGATGATCGGCAGATCGTACTGCCGGGCAATACTTCCCAGCTCATTTTCAAGCGCTTGTCCCTTAGCGTCCTCGATCTCTTTAAATCCAGCGGTGATCATGACAACGCCCTTTACCCTCTTTCTTCCGCATTCGTGAAGGACTTCAGGGACAAACGGGGCCGGCACTGCGATCACGGCAAGATCAACCGCCTCACGGATCTCGCTCAGGGCCGGGTGGGTGTTAATGCCCCAGACCTGCTGAGCTTTGGGGTTTACCGGAAATATTCGCCCCCCGTAATTGCCCTGAACAAGGCTTTTCATTACGTGATAGCCAAGTTTATCGAAACTGTTCGATGCCCCGACGACTGCCACGGATTCAGGGCAGAAAAGATCTTTCAGTTTTGCATTCGTCATATTTCTTCCTCTCGGAACCAGATTTTAGTGCATCTAAAGCTATACTTACAAAACGAATCCAATTCACTAAAAGCGCCGGGGGCAGTGGGACCGCCGGCCAAGCTCGCCACCGGCCACATTTTACAGGACTAAAGAAAAAGGCAAAAGGCAAAACTTAGACAGGATTAACGAAAAAGAATGGAAAATTAGGGCAGGGCCTTTTTTGACAGGATTAACAGGATTAACAGGATTAAGAGCAAAAGAATGTCGCGCGGACCTTGCAAAACAGTTTTGTTTTTTAATCCTGTCCAAGTCTTTTCACGGCCCACAGGATAAGGAAGAAGTTTCTCAATCTGTTTCGAGCAACGATGCGGAGTCTTTGTCCACCAGCCAGTAGAGCCTGCCTCCAAAACATTCGGGTGTAATCAACCGGGCAGGAAGATGCTCCGATCCGGGCCGGCGGGAAAGGACGTCCCTTAACACGCCCGCTTTGGAGGCGCCGGATACGATGAAGGCCACAACCGAGGCCTGATTGAGAATCGTGGCCGTCAAAGTGACCCGATAAATACCCTCTTTTTCGCTATAAATTTCGGTAACCCAGCGCTCCTTTTCCGTCACCGCCGGCGTACCGGGGAATAGAGAGGCCGTGTGCCCGTCAGTTCCAAGCCCCAAAAAGATCAGATCGAAGCGTGGAGTTGCGCCCTTTGGAAAAGGGGGAGGGAAAAAGGAGCGAAGAAGCGATTCGTAGTTCCGGGCGGCTTTGTCCGCCCCGTCCGCACAGGCAATCGGATACACATGCCCGGGATGCACGGGAAGATGATCGAGGAGTTTCTCACGGACCATCAGGGCGTTGCTCCGCGAATCATTCGGAGGCACGCACCGCTCATCTGCCCAAAAGAGATGCACCCGGCCCCAATCCAGCAGGTTGTTGAATTGAGGGCCGGCCAGCAACTCATATGCCCGTTGGGGGGTGTGCCCTCCGGAAAGCGCGATGCTGAACCGTCCGCGCTCACTTATCGCCTCATTGGCCAGCCCTACGAAAAGCTCCGCAGCCGCGCGGCTCAGCGCTTCGTGGTCGGGATAGGTGTGGACTATTGCGGAGACTCGCTTGCAACCCGGCATGTAGCAAGGTCCTCCCGGCATTGAAGAAAGGTAGGCATCGTCCAGCTTCTTCCGTCCCGGGCGATGAATATATCGGCTGCTTCCGGCCCCCAGGTCCCGGCCTGGTAGTCAGGAAAATCGGTAGGTCTCACCGACTGCCACATATCCAGAATGGGGGCAATCACCGCCCATGCGGCCTCGGTTTGATCGGCGCGCATGAACAAGGTGGAATCTCCTTTCATGATGTCGAGCAGCAGGGTTTCGTAGGCTTCGGGTGATCGGACCTTGAACGCCTCGCGGTAATAGAACTGCATCATTACGGGCGCCAGCGCCATTTGCTGGCCGGGGTGTTTGACCTCGAAGCGCAGCAGGATGCCTTCCTCGGGCTGAATGGCGATGATCAGGCGATTCGGGCGGGAATCAAGAAGCGCCGAGGGCGGAAATGTCTGGTGTGGAACAGGCCTGAAGTGAATGGAAACCTCGGAAATCCTGGCAGGCAAACGTTTGCCGGTGCGCAGGTAAAACGGCACGTCCTGCCAGCGCCAGTTGTCCACGTAGAGTTTGACAGCCGCATACGTGTCCGTGGGTGAATCAGGCGCTACTCCCGGTTCGGAGCGGTACCCCGGGACGTGTTCGCCCTCGATCCATCCTGCGCCATACTGGCCCCGGACCGCATTTTGATGGACCTGTTCGGGATGAATGGTCCGAATAGCGCGGATTACGTCCACCTTCTTCTGGCGGATTTCATCGCTGTCGAACGAGACCGGGGCCTCCATGGCTATGAGGCAAAGGATTTGAATAAGGTGGTTTTGGATAATGTCCCGCAGCGCTCCTGCGTTCTCGTAGTAGCCGCTCCGGCGCCCGACCCCGCCATTTTCCGCCACTGTAATCTGCACATGGTCAATGTAGCGGCGGTTCCAAATA
>OMOE01000122.1 GCA_900290365.1 Syntrophobacter sp. SbD1
TCCGGGTGGGCAGAACTAATTTAAGGCTAGAAAGTGTTGACAACAATAAACCAGGCACAGAGAGCACGGAGAAAGGCGGAGAAAAGCGGCCAAGGATCTCACGCGGAGACGCGGAGGCGCGGAGAAGTTTCGGCCATGCGCGCAGCACGCGCAAGGCCGAGCGCTCGCGAAGCGCATATGTTAACTGTGGCCCTGCTGCCTCTGTGTTCTTTGTGCCTGTGGTGAAAGCTTTACCGCTCCCTGGTATATTTGAGGCCCTTTTGAAGCCGCTCGACTACGCTCTTTTTGCCCAGCACCTCTATTATTTCGAAAAGGCCTGGGCTTTTCGTTGCGCCCGTAAGGGCCACCCTGACCGGTTGAGCTATCTTGCCAAACTTGATTCCCAAATCTGCCACAATTTTTCTGAAAACAGTCTCCAGGCTATTTTCGTCAAATGTCTCCAGGTTGGACAGTTCCGAGATAATCAGCTCGAAAACCTTGCCAATCTCTGGTGTCAGGAATTCGTCGGCCGCCGCCGGGTCGAACTCGACTTCATCCACCATGTAGAACCGCATGGCGTCGGCCATTTCGACAAGCGTGTGCGAGCGGGTCTGAAGGGTCCTGATTGCCCCGGCTAAATATGCATCGGACTTGTCCGTGTAATTTCGAAGGGCCAAAAACGGCCTGAGCGGCGAAACCAGTTCTTCGGGACGTTTTTCCTTGATATAGTGCGCGTTCAGCCACAAAAGCTTTTCCATCGTAAAAATGCTCGGGGATTTTCCGATGTTTTCAAGAGTGAATTTTTCAATCAGCTCGGAGCGTGAGAAAATCTCCTGGTCCCCATAGGACCAGCCCAGCCTGACGAGGCAATTCACAAGGGCTTCGGGAAGGAATCCCATCTTCTTGTATTCCATTACCGATGTCGCCCCGTGGCGCTTTGACAGGGGGGAGCGGTCCTCGCCGTGGATCATCGGCACGTGGCCGAACTCGGGCAATTTTTCGCCCAGCGCCTGGTAGATTAAAATCTGCCGGGGCGTGTTGTTCACGTGATCGTCCCCTCTTATCACATGCGTCACCCCCATCGTGATATCGTCGACAACGACCGCGAAGTTGTAGGTGGGTATGCCGTCGCTTTTTACAATTACGAGGTCGTCCAGTTCGGAGTTGTCGAACTCGATGGCACCTTTTATGATATCCCTCAGAACAGTCGTGCCGGTATCCGGGGCCCGGAACCTTAGCACCCTGTTGGGGCCGGGACCAAAGGCTTTCGTGCGGCATGCCCCTTCGTATTTGGGCTTGCGCCCTTCAGCCATTGCCGCGTTTCGCCTCATCTCGAGTTCTTCCGGAGTGCATTGGCACCAATAGGCGTTGCCGGAATCCACCAGTTTTTTTGCGTATTCGCTATAGACGTCCAGCCTGTTGGTCTGGAAATAAGGGCCTTCGTCCCAGGTAAGCTCCAGCCACTCCATGGCATCCATGATGGCTTTTACCGACTCGTCGGTCGATCGTTCAACATCCGTGTCTTCGATCCGGAGGATAAATCTGCCTCCCCTGTTGCGTGTAAAAAGCCAGTTGAAAAGAGCCGTGCGCGCCCCACCAATGTGCAGAGACCCCGTCGGGCTGGGGGGAAATCGGGTAACTATATGTTCCATCTTGACAATACTCCTGTCGTCGGTCTTCGCTCTTCGGTCCTCGCGGAACCTAGCATAATACTTCTGTAAACTCAATTATCGGAATTGTGACTTTTGATATCAAGCCTTTCAAACTGCGTAACCCAAAAAATCAGGCATGTTGTATGGTCCAGGCCGACTTCCTTCTTTAGGGAACTGACGTACGTCCATTGCCCATTTTCCTGGATGGCCACAAGGCAGCCCCTGAGTTCTATCAGATCGCCGGTTCGAACCGAGCAGACTTTCTTTTTGATATCGCCTGAGGCGGGGAGCGTATGAACGTTTTTGACGTATTCCCAAAGCGATGCATAGGAGGGCGGCGGATGGTCCTGGTCACTGACGGAATATTCGAGCTTGCGGTTAGCCTGGACAATATCCAATTGATCTATGATGCTTTGATCGGACATGGGTCCCCACCCCAGACCAATATCGATCGGGCAAATGTCTGACAATGGATCATCATCATAGCGCTCAGAACATAGCACTCGACCCTGCAGCCAAAATTCGACCATGGGAAAGATCACTTTCTTTCCAACTTTCCACGGTTTTGGGTCCTTGATCAGCACCATCTGCGGTTCGGACTTTATGAGGATTCCGGGCGGATAGGTTAGTCCTCGCGAGCTCCGGACTTCCATATATAGGACGAAGGCCAAAAGCAGGGCCAGAAAAACCAGCAGCATCTGCTTTTTTTCTTTGACGCCGTCATAAATGACGATCCTGCCTGCGCCAAGGTCTCCCGCAAATCCGGCCTGATGCTTCCTGAAGATCAGGCCGCATCGAGAGCACTCTTCGCTTTCCGGCTGTACATGCCCGCACTTGGGGCAGGTTAGAGTATCTGTGCTTTCATGCGAATTCAGCAATAGGGACCCTGCCTTGAATCAAAATCCGGCAAACACGCCGCTTTTAGTCCGGCCCTGAGAGATGCGGTTCAAACTAGTGTCGTCAGATGTCGGGCAAAACTTGAGGTGCAAGACAAGTTCCAGGAGAATGGTTGCTCTATTTGTGGGTGCAGGATGTGGAAGCCGGTTCAGCAACGGAGACAAGCGAAGCGGTCCTCTGATTTAAGGAAGTAGCCTGCCGCTATCCTGACTCTTGAATAAGGGCCTCGATTTTCGAATCCAGATCCCGAGCGACAGCGAGAGCGGCCGGGTTTTTGTAGGGGGCCAGCAGACTGGCCATCCTGTCATAGGTCAAATGCACGCCGTCCGGCCGCTCATCCACCAGAATTGTTACCGGAGCGTAAGAGCAGGCTTCGGGAACATGCTTTGCCATTTCTTTCATGATGAGAGGATTGCCGATCACAAAGCGCACGATTCTCGGCGTGTCGAGACCTGTCTCCCTACGAAGAATCGCGCCGAGATCGAGTTTCATAAACATCATCAGCCCCGTCCTGCCCAAACCTCTATGGACCGCACTTTCCAGTTCAGCGAAGGTCCGTGCGCCCCTGGTTGCCTTCGCGAACTCGACCATATCCGGATGCCCAACGGCCGCTTCGATCGCCCCCACTACCGCCTCGAACGGTTTGGAAGATATAACGCTGAACCGTTCAATCTCGACCTTTCTGATCGTCATCTTTTCCATTCCAGCATCGAGGCGAATCACGCCGCTGCAATATCAGCGAGGGGATCAGCAAGATAGATTCTTAAAATCGTGGGAAGCTGCGCCCCCCCGGGAGGGGGGGGAACATTCCCCCGCGCTTTTAGGGCTTTGAAAATCTCATCTTGGACGCAACTTCGTTTAAGGCCGCCAACAGCGAATCACAATCCGGCGAACCGTCGTAGCGTGTTCCGTTGATAAAAAAGGTGGGCGTGCCGTTAACGCCGCTGCGGATACCGCTCTGGCGGTCCTCCCTGATACGCTTTTCAGGAACGCCCTGCCTGATATCGTTGCCTAATTGTTCGAGATTCAACCCGATCCTTTCAGCCCACGAGGCAATGATGTCCGGCTCGAGCAAGGTCTGCTGTTCAAAAAGCAGATCGTGCATCTGCCAAAACTTACCCTGGAGCGCCGCGGCTTCCGCCGCTTCGGCCGCGATCAGGGCATAGGGGTGCGCCTGGGTCAAAGGGAAGTTCCTGAACACAAATCGCAGCTTCTTCCCCAACGTCTTCTGCAACCGCTTCACGACGGGATAGGCGGCTCCGCAGTAAGGGCATTGATAATCGCCGTATTCCACTAAGGTCAAGGTCGGAGAGGGATACTTTTTGATCAGGAGTGGTTGAAAGGGAAAAGTCAGGGGCGTGAACTCCGGGTTTAAGAGCCATAATAGTATCCTCCGCATTCTCGTTCGAACCTCTTTCTTATCCCCTCAAGCCTTCGGCGGTTCACCCCGAAATCATAGGAGCCAACTCGCGAGGCGGAACGCATCAGGATCGCCCTGTTCACCCTATCGAGCTGGAATTTCACATCATCCACAAATCCGAGAAGGGTCCTGAATTCAGCACTGATCTTTTCCTGATCGGCTTGAAGGATTGTCACTCTATCCATTCCGGAAACAATTGCTCTGAGGCAGTCAAAGGCCCTTTCAGGTGCTGAACCGGCCGGCAATGGAGCAATCCTGTGAGCTTCATCAGGGCTTTCGCTCGATATGCAATTGGGAGTATCGGGACAACCGGAAACTCTGCCATCCTTTGGACCAGAGTTTAGGGACGGCTGATCTGGCTGAGATCCATTCATGGTTTCATTCCTTTTTGAGATAAAGACACACTTACAATTAAAGCCCACTACGTACAGTGCGCTTTGATTTAAAGATATGGACACGTATGACCGTTAGCAACAAAAAGGAATGTGGTTCAGCGCACCCGTCACCTGCTGGCCTTGATGGCTTCCTGCAAGGCTTTCTGGTCAACCGGGGGCGGTAAAATACCGGCCCTTTCAACCAATATGATGGCATCAAAGTCACATCCGCCGGCACAGACGCCGCATCCGATGCAGCGGTCCAAATTGAGTTCAGGCCTGTCTTCATTGCCCATTGCCAGGGCCTTGGCGGGGCACCGGTCGATGCAGGCGCCGCAGGATGTGCACAGACCGTAGTCATGCTGTGGTTTGAATCCGGAGTTCAAAATCAACCCCGGTTTCGGGTGGGCCAGGGCGGTCTTCAGGATCATGCAGTGACAACTGCAGCAGTTGCAAAGAAATTCGATTTCCTGGCGATTTAGGGCCGCATGGACCAGTCCGGCCTCTTCCGCCTTGTTGAGGACCTCGAATGCTTCTTCTTTGGAGATCTGCCTGCCCATTTTCCTGTCTATGATGAATTGGGCCCACGTACCGAACTGCATGCAGACTTCGTCGGGTTTTCCGCAATCATCCTTTTCATCGATCAGCTTGGCCTCATGACGGCAGAAACAGGTGGATACCGCCAGGGGGTGATATTTTTCTATATAGGAGGCCACCTGCTGATAGGTATGGATGGTATTTTCTGCCTGAATCTTCCTGTCCACCGCAATGACGCGGGTCGTTGGGTAGGTATCTTTCATCGGACCCTGCCCGGCGTCCACAGCCGCCTTGTATGCATGGATCAGATGGGCAAGCTTTCTATCCCTTTCCGTTTTGGTCCCCGGCATGAACTGGAATTCAAAGATCCCCGGCACAAAAGGCGGTGCACTGTAAAAGGTGACTCCGTCCATGGAAACGGCGATGCAAAGCCCCTTGGAAGCCATGCCTTCCAAAACGGGCTTGATTTCGTCTACCTCTTTTCCCATTTCCCGGGCAATGGCTTCGGCCGTATGAGATCCTTTAGGTATCGCGTTATAGACTGCCGCTTCTTCGGGGAAAAACAGTTCTTCAACCAGGTCATAAAACTGGGGAATATCCCTGCCAGGGTATCTTCCCCCCCGTTTAGCCAGTATCTTGCACAGTTCATGATACACTTGTCCGGCCATCTTCGTTGCCTCCTGGATTATGGTTTTCGCATCATTCCCGTAACTATCCTAACTTCTTTAAGGGGATTTTTTCTGGCCCTTGATTCCGCTTTGGACCCTGCCATTACATACACCCGCTCCTGACGGTCCCTGAGGGGCTTCAGCACTCTTTCAACATGTTCCTTTTTGTTTTCAAGGTAATCAGGTTTGATATCTTCTCCCGCCGGGCAAACGGCCATGCAGTAGCTGCACCGGTAGCCTATCCTGAACATCAGAGACTGCCACATGAGGGCCGTTTCCAGATCATCGAAATGAGTACGGTACTCACCCATGTCGTCAGAGGTAACCATGGCGTCCACCCAGTTCTGAAATCCGGCAAAATTATCTCTATAGGTGTGAGTAATACAAGCGAAGAAATCGAAAGGCCGGTCTTTGGTGATAGCTCCTGTGGGACAAACGACAGCGCACAGGTTGCACTTGATGCAGGGGTTCTCCTTGAGGGGACGATCATATTCATCAACCACCCCATTGATCAGGATGCTTTCCAACCCGATGCAACTGCCGTATTTTTGATGGAGAACAAGCCGGTTCATCCCCATGTGCCCTAGACCGGCCTCCACTGCCATGACCTTGTGGCTTACATCCCATATCTTCCCCGGATAACGATCCATAGCCATTGGCCATCCCTTGTTGACGACGACTCCTCGAATGCCCAGTTGGTTCAGGCGGCGAAGGATCTCCCGGGAAATGCTGGAAGTCCTGTCTCCCCCATGGTGAAATTCTTCATTGGCCACATAACGGGCCGGGCTCTGAATGTTCTCGCGGTTATTTGCTATTACGACGGCAATGACAGTGCGCGCAAGGGAATAGATGTTCAAGATCCCCTCTCGCTCATTTTGCAGCGACTCCCGGTCCAGTTCCACCAGACCCGCATCGTCGGCCCCCGCATCGAGGCAGATTTTCTTGATCTCCGCTGCAGAATAAATCATGTTCTCCCGGCCCATATTAGATTTTGTCATTTGTGCGCTTCCTTTCAAGATTTTTCATGCCGCCGGTCCCACCGCCTTCTCGCCGCCGCCGCAGGCAGCGGCAACTCCGGCGGGCGGTCCCACCGCCCCACCGCCTATCGGCCCTCTGCCTGTTGACCCTTCAGAGTCATACACGTGCTGCTCACCCGAGCAATGAGACGTCCCTTTTCATCGAGCACATCGCACATTACTAATCCAACGCTCTTGCCCCCGTTCACGACGCTGCCTTCGGCTCGAAGCTTGCCCTTCCAGAAGGGCTTGAGGAAATTGATCTTAAGCTCGAGCGTCGTAAACGATTCACCCTCCTTCAATGTGCTCGCGTAAGCCATGCCCATGACGGCATCACTTATGTCACACAGAACTCCTCCATGAAGAGTTCCCATGGGATTAGCGTGTTTTTCGCCGGCTTCAAACTCGATCACAGCTTGCCCCGAACCGAATGAGACGAGCTTAAAACCAATCAGGTTTGCTATGGGAGGCGGCGGAATAGAACCATTGAGCATCATTTGGATCTGATGCGGCAGGTTGGGATTGGATCTTTCGTTCATCGGCATAACCTCCGGGTTATTGTTGCAAGTGTATATGCACCTAATTATCCAAAAAAAAGACTCAGCCTTGCGAACAATGAGATAAGAGTATATACACCTAATAGACTGCCGCGTCAATAACTGATTATTCTGTTACATTTATGTCGAGAGAAAAGCCCGGCTCGTAACGGGAGACCCTGAGTTTAAGCCGTTGGAGGATAAGTTGAAGATCCTTTGGATCGGGTGACGGCGCACAAAGGGCTTCTGCTCTCATCGGCATTCAATGTCGAATACACAGGTTTCCTCTTGCCTTCCCCGGGCAAATCATTAAACTCAGCATTATAGTGTAAAGGGCAATACAACCTTGAGCTTTGATATGACCCCGTCGCCAAGCACAAAACAGCAGCTGGTCGCAGGCCGGATATACCGTCTCATACTGTGGGTACGAAAGGAGTCCTATGATAGACATCTGGGTAAAATTCGTTTCGGCTCAGTTTGAACTTGCTCTGGACCTAACCCGAGTAGCCCTTGGACTCGGCGGAAGGGAAACATCGGTACCTGTGCAACCGGGTCCCGAGGCGGCCATGGTTCAGGATCAATCTTTTGATGCGCCTGCCGCAGTTCCAATGGATGAACCCGCGCAGGAAAAAGGCCTGGAAGAAGAACGCCTTGCCGCAGGTGTGCCCGAGGCCGGGACCGAGGGTTCTTTGCTAAGGGCCGCACAGATTCGCAGCAGCAGCGGCGCCGGGGAAACTAAAGGGCGTCCGATTAAGAGCCAAACCGGTAGTGCTCAAGCTAAAGCCGCCACAATTGCCGGTATCATAGCTTTTCTCGAATCTGCGGACGAGGGCGCAACAGTCCGGGAGATAGCGGAACACCTGGAAAGGGACAAGAGAAGTATCCTGCCACTCCTCAAGACCCTGGTCAAGGAGAGGAAGATCGATGAACTCCTCGGGCGGTATTGTGTGCTAAAGAGTTGAATGCTTACGCTGTCAAGAGGAAGACCACGATGTCCTATACTAGAATAGTCGCTATATTATCTCTTAAAGGTGGAGTGGGTAAAACTACCTCGGCTGTAAACATCGCCTGCTGCCTCGCACAAGCCGGAAAGAAGACGCTCCTGGTGGACCTCGATCCATACACTGGAGCGACCTCCCATCTGGGAATCAAGCTCGACCCTGCAAGCAGGACTCTAACGGATGTGCTGTGCAATCCCAATGGAGATATTTCAGAGGCTATATACACGACTGCGACTGCAAACCTCTATGTTGCCGCTTCCGACGAAAGTCTGGCAAGCTGTGAATCGGAGCTCAACGCCGAGATCGGCAAGGAGAATATCCTCTTCGAGCGCTTTGCCGGACATGCGAGCGATTACGATTTCGTCATTATGGATCTGCCGCCCATCTCGCCATTTTTAATGGTGAACGCGCTACGAATGAGCCAGGATGTGCTCGTTCCATTTAAAACGGCTTATTTGGACCTGAGGGTTGCGGAGGATATCAATGAACTCGTCGAAAAGGTCCGGCGCAGATTAAATCCCGATATCAGAATACTCGGTTATTTCGGCACCATGTCGAACCTTCGCACCAGGGAGTCCCGGCTGTCGGTTGAAGACATGAGAAGAAGATATGGCGAGAAGGTTTTCAAAACCGTGATTCCCGCCTGCACCAGAGTGGCCGAAGCCCCGCGCAGCGGAGTCTCAGCCACGGAATACGCGCGGTCGTCAACCGGAGCCAAAGCCTACACGGAACTCGTCAAGGAAGTATTTGACGTATGACAGGGCGGTGGGACCGCAGCCGGGATTGCCGCCACCTTCGGCGGCGGCAAGAAAAATCGGCGGTGGGACCGCCGGCCAGGTTCGCCGCTGCGCGGTTCGTTATGACCTATATCATCCATTCGAACTGCTCCTTCGGCTTCTCAGTGAACTCAGGAAAAGGCCGATGCCGCCCACCAACAGGACAAGAATCGTCAGCAATTCAAAAGCGCTCATATTATGAAGGTGGAAGCGAGTCTGGGCAATGACGCCAAACGCCAGCATTGCGAGGGACACGACCGCGAGCAGCCAACCCAGGATGTTGGATGCGTTGTAGAAGATCATGCCTACGCCAAACAGGAAAGGGAACAGCACGTACCCGCTCGTGATTCCCATTCCCCAGGCGCTGAAATATTGATAGCCGAGGCCGAACCCCAGGCTAACCTGTATGTTCTGTAAAAAGAGATACCCTCCGCCCGCCATCATAAGAAGACCAAGAAAGAAGTGCCCAGTCCCACCCTCTGTACCGCCAGCGCCGCGCATAAACGCCTCCCTTGCAGCAGTTTCTATTTTCTCTGACACTCATCAAACATCGGCATCGGCACTGCCCCGGTGATGAAAATATGCCGGATTCCAACTGGGCCAGCGAACGGTTTAAATAGAAAGCCAAAACTCTGCTTCAATACAAAGCCGAGTGACACTGCGGAAGCCGTACAGCGATGGGTCTAACTCTTTGAAAACTCCGTCCATATCAGGACAGGTACTTGATCCGGAGTCGATCTATGAATGATTCCAGATCGTTGCGATCGCCCTCCCTGTAATCTTCCGGGTACAGAAGGGCAGACATGTAGAAAATGCTTGAAAGCTCCCACGCCTGCTCCGCTCTCATCGCAAAAGAGTTCAGTGCCTTCTCGAACTCGGCCCTGGCATCTTTGGCCATCCCGTCGCAAAACGGACCGGCCAACTCAGGCAGTTCCATCAGAAGCATCGTTTTCTCTCGAAGTTTTTGCCGGTGTGTCTCAGGATCATCTTTTGTAAACAGAGATTCTCGAGCTTCGTCCTCAATTCGCCTTATCTTTTCTGCCGCACTTTGAAGTGCCGAAACAGCATTGTATATATTTTCCCTCGGGGTCATGGACGCCCTCCACAGATTTAAATCATCGAGATCGTTTGTGATCCCATCATATACCCAAAACTTCGAGCGCGGTCGAGGTTTCTCTTTCGGGCCTGCCCCTGCAGATGCTTCCATGCCGGTGTTCAGTTCGGGTATGCCGTACCTATTAGGAAAAATGGGGATTGACACGCAGTCAATTAGGTGTATATACATGATCAGCCTTGGAGAGAGAGGAGACCCTATGACCTACGATACGATAGTCGCGAGCGTCGAAGATCAAATCGGTATCATACAGCTCAATCGCCCTGAGGCCCTCAACGCATTGAATGATCACCTTTTGAGCGAGCTTGCCGAAGTTCTGAAAAATTTTCTCAAGGACGACAAAGTACGCTGCATTATCATCGCCGGCGGTGAAAAGGCCTTCTGCGCAGGTGCGGACGTCAATGAAATGATTTCACGTGAGCCCAGGGATATACTCGACCGATTCACGTCTTCCATATTTGGCTTGTTGCGCCACTGCCCCAAACCAGTGATTGCAGCGGTGAGCGGCTACTGCTTTGCGGGTGGATGCGAGCTGGCGCTTGCTTGCGATATGATCGTAGCATCGGAGACTGCTAAATTCGGCCAGCCGGAAATCAATGTCGGTATCATGCCTGGAGCGGGCGGAACGCAACGCTGGACCCGAACAGTCGGCAAAGCCCGGGCGATGGAGGTCATGCTCACAGGAGCCCCTATCGACGCACGGAAAGCATTGGAGTGGGGTATTGTCAACCGCGTGGCGCCGGTCGAAGAACTTCTGAATGAAGCGAAACGATTAGCTGCTGCGATTGCGGCCAAGCCGGCGTTTGCAGCCCGCATGGTCAAAGACGCTGTACTCAAGGCCCAGGATATGCCACTTGAAAGCGGCCTGGATTATGAAAACCGTCTTTTTGCCATGCTCTTCGGCACAGATGATCAGAAAGAAGGGATGCGTGCTTTCCTGGAGAAACGCAAACCACAATGGAAATGATGCGGCGAGCCGCCGCTGCGAAACTTAATCCCACTCAAACCTTCGGAGGCGAGCAGCGGCGCTTTAGTTTCGACGCAACTCAACGCTGTTGCTCGTCATTGATTTGTGTGGCGGGCTTTCCAACCGTACGCATATGAATCCTTCTTTGCTTCCCGCTCCTTGTTCCTTGCTTCTCGATTTCTTCCGCCCCCGCTTTTAAGAAAGCCGTCAACCACCTGACGCATCTCATTACACTAAGATAGCAAAAACAGTCAAAAATTGGACAAAAACAGCTAAAAATTCGGGAAATACCGCTATTTTCTGCATCTGGCGGCTATTCCATCCTGCGATCTTTTCCCTAATTCCTCTCCACATCTTACAGCGTAACCATAGGCACGCATATTGCCATGTCTTAGCCCAAAACCACCATAACATACCATTTGAATGAGGACGAATTAATGACGCGATGTCGGGGTTTCGACGTTCCAAGTGGAGTGTGCCTTTCTTTGGTAATCTTTTTGACCATGTTATCAACCATATTCGCCCAGCCTGTAGACGCCGTGACGATTTCGACTGGTGAGCCGTTCAGAGGCAGTCTGATCAACGGAGTCCAATTCCCTTCACCATTGCACGGCTACAGGCTGACAGATGAAAACTGCAGCTTCACCACCCCGGAAGTGGTGGGAGCATTGCTCGAAGCGGCTGAGGGATTCAAGGCCATGTATCCCGATTCCTGTGACGTCGTTCTGGGTGATTTCTCCGCTAAGGGCGGAGGGCGGCTCAAGCACCACAAATCGCACCAGAACGGACGCGATGTGGACATCGGGCTGTTTGTCAAAGACAATGTCCCATTGGATCGCCTTGTCCCTATGAATTCCAGCAGGCTCGATGTTGCCAAGACATGGTGCGAGATCCGGAGTCTGCTCAGCACACAGTGCGTGGAGCACATTTTCCTGGACAGGAGTATCCAGGTGCGACTCTATCGGCAGGCGTTGAGTGAGGGAGCCGATCCCGATGATCTGGCGAAAATCTTTGCGAATGCAGGGGCCGGAACAAAACCAGGTTGTATCATTCAACATGTGCCCGGCCATGTCAGCCACATGCATGTGCGGTTCTTTGCTCCCTGGTCGACCCTTGCAGGCACACTCAAGAAATTTGAGCCCCGGAGACAGACGGTGATTGAAACAGCACAGTGGTTCTCCCCTCAACAGCAAGCCGACCCCTCTGCCAACAGCAGCGAGACCGAGTTGAACAAAATGGCGAAGTACAATGGGGGCATCCGCGGGCTAACCTATTACTGAGATAGGGATATCTTGACTCACGGATTGCCTTCTGGATCTCTTCTAACTGCAAGGCCCGCCCAGGAAATTACAGTTGACATGCAAGCACTTGCCCGATATTGATTCATACTGATTCTGTATGGCTCTAAACGATCTGCGGGGCTGCGCTTCGAGACGGTGTAGTAAAGCCTCCGGTTCAAATGTTTCCCCCTTTTCTAAAGGCTCGCGGCGGGGATTTGTCTTGCCGCCGCCGAAGGTGGCGGCGATCTTGGCTGCGGTCCCACCGCCCGCCGCGGAAGGTTTGAGTGGCGAATCTGGCCGGCGGTGCCATCGCTCATTTTTGCGTCTTTGACCGGAGCTGTGCTCAGAGATGAAGTTATCGACCGGGTTGGCGGGACTCGTTCCTGAGAGCTTCCAGAGCGCTGGCTCACCTCTATTGGAGGTTCGAAGGCTGACCAGGAACTTCGGGAGACATGAGGATGAGTAAAGCTGTTGCGGGATTCGTGGCCATTTCGGCATTCATGGCTTTTGGGGCCGTGTGGGCGGCCGAGGGGGCGAGCATGCTGGGTGCCCATGCTTCGCGAACGGGGGGCATTGGGCAAACACGGAACCGAGCAGATCAAGGGTACCCGCCTGACTGTTGAAGACTTTGAGAAAAGGACCGGAATAAAGGTGGAACTCAAGGTCTACGACGATGAAAGCGACCCGCGGAAGGCCGTCGCAGCAGTCGAGAAACTGGCCGGGATGGATAAAGTCAACGGCATTGTGGACGGCTATGGATCGAACCTGGTGGGACCTGCCTCAGAGGCGGCCGAACGCTACAACACGCCTTATCTCACTACCGGCGCCGTGAGCACGAATCCGCTGTTGAAGAAACAATAGGAGAAAAGAAATGAAATTATCATACATGGCTTCGACTCGTCCGACTGTGAACATTCCGAACGAATCACTCACCTTTCCCTTGAGAAAAGCGGCAGAGTCTTTTGCCGGCAAAATTGCCGTGATCGAGCCTGAAGCCGGAGGCCGTGAATGGACTTTTGCGGAGTTAGAGGAGCGATCGTCCGCTCTGGCCGCTTCACTCAACTCCCTTGGAGTCCGGACGGGCGACAGGGTCGGGGTTTGGCTGAAAAACAGCGTCGAGTACATCCTCTCCTTTTACGCGATTCTCAAGGCAGGCGCTGTGGTCGTGCCGGTGAGCACCCATAATGGAGAGCGGGAAGTCACAGCCCAGTTGGCCGCAACCAAAGCCAAAGCAATCATTGCGGCGCAAGACCGGTATTCCACGGTATGCAGCCTCGAGGGAAAGGCGGCCGTTCGGATCTGCGTCACTGAAAAGGGGATCGATGCCGGGCCGGGGCTTATTTCTTTTTCATCGCTGACCAACGGTTCCAGCCAGATTGACCGGTCGATCGATCTTGATCCCCGGGAGACCCTCGCTGTCCTTCCTTTCTCCAGCGGGACTACGGGTTTGCCCAAGGGTGTCATGTTGACTCATTCAAACCTGCTGGCCAACCTCTACCAGGTGCAGCAAGGTCATAAGGTCGGTCCGGAAGATATCATGCTCAACCAGTTGCCTTTTTTCCATATTTACGGCATGACCGTCCTGATGGGCAGCGCTGTTATGGCCGGGGCCGTGCAGGTCCTCGCGAGCAGATTCAGGCCGGTCGATGAATTCCTGGGCCTTTTTGCCACCTACCGGCCTACACTTTTCTTCACGGTCCCGCTGATATTGCAGGAACTCTGTCAGAACCCCCTGGTGCAGGGAATGGACTGGAGCGCCCTGCGCTACGTTAATTCCGGAGGAGCGCCCCTGGCTCCCGCATTGCAGGAGCGATTCACCGCCTTGACGGGAGTTCCCGTCATTCAGGGATACGGTCTGACCGAATCCTCGCCGACCACTCACGTAGTGCCCCCGAATGCAATTAAGGTAGGACCCATAGGGACTCCAATTTCGCTCACCGAGCACAAAATCGTCGATCCTGCGGCGCAAAGCATAGTCCCGGTTGGCGAAGTGGGTGAGCTTTGGGTTCGCGGCCCCCAGGTGATGAAAGGCTACTATAACGACCCTCAGGCATCGAGTTACACCCTCGTGGACGGCTGGCTTCGCACGGGAGACCTTGCAAAGCAGGACGAAGACGGCTACGTCTATATCGTAGACCGGCTCAAGGAGCTAATCAAATGCAAAGGATTCCAGGTGGCGCCCGCAGAGCTCGAACACGTGTTGCTCGCGCACCCGGACATCCTCGACGCCGCTGTAATCGGGGCGCCCCACTCGGACTTCGGAGAGGCGCCTGTGGCCTATGTAGTGGTCCGGGACGGATCGAATCTGTCAGGGGAAGCCATCATAGAATTCGCGGCGCTCGGGATAGCGAAATACAAGCGGCTTGCACAAGTGCTGCCCATAGATGCAATTCCTCGCGGCCCCTCCGGAAAAGTCCTGCGGCGCGTACTCAGGGCTGAATACCTGCAAAAAGAGGGAAAAGCTTTTTAACCACGGATTCCACGGATGGACACGGATCATAAAGGAGTTTTCCGGTAAGCATAAAGGGTCGGTTGGTCGTACCATCCCTGATGGCTGAAGCTTTCGATTCTATAAGCAATGATAAGAAGAACTGACTCACTGGGGAAAAAGGAGTTGACGCGCAGGCAATTAGGTGTATATACATGTTCCGTCTGGAGGATCTATGGGAACAACTCATAAAACAAGTTGTGTTCTTTGCGCCCAGAACTGTGGTCTGGAGGTGGAAGTCGAAAACAATCGCCTGCTCAAGGTCAAAGGGGACAAAGAAAATGTCCGCAGCGAAGGGTATGTTTGCCGCAAAGGGATAAACGTCGCGTACCATCAACATAACGCAGATAGGCTCAAATACCCGTTGAAGCGGAATGGAGACGGATTTGAGCGGATCTCTTGGGAACAGGCCATCGATGAGATTGCCGCCAAACTCGAAAAGATCGTCGGCCGATATGGCCCACGCTCCTTTGCCTATATGGGGGGTGGTGGCCAGGGGGGGCATTTTGAGGCAGCTTTTGGCGTCCGATTATTACGGGGGCTGGGGTCACAATATTTCTACAATGCACTGGGTCAGGAATTCTCGGGCATGTTTTGGGTTCATGGCCGCATGTTCGGCCGGCAATACATGCATGTGGAGCCGGATGTGGGAGAAACGGATCTCTTTTTGATCCTGGGGTGGAACGGGATGCAGAGCCACCAGATTCCCCAGGCCCCAAGACATCTTCAGCGGATCTCCAAGGACCCTGACAAACTCCTTATCGTAGTCGATCCCCGCCGGTCCGAAACGGCCAGGATTGCGGACATCCATTTGCCCATTCGTCCGGGAACAGATGCCCTGCTGCTCCGGGCCATGATTGCGCTGATCGTGAAAGAGGGTTGGGAAGATGAGGATTATATCCACAACCATACCTCGGCCTTCGAAACAATAAGAGCGTTGTTCCTGGATTTTGATGCCCGGGCGGCCATCCGGACCTGCGACCTCGATTTCGATCAGGTTCGCAAGGTCAGCCGGCTCTTTGCCACCCGCAAGTCCTGCCTGCGCTACGACCTCGGCCTCTTTATGAACCGGCACAGCGCTTCCTCCTCCTACCTGGCCGCCATCCTCCTGGCCGTCTGCGGTCGGCTCTGTGTCCCGGGCGGCAACATTTTGCCCGGACATTTGATGCCTACCGGGTCCCATTGCGACGAGCGAGACCCAAAAATTTGGCGAACCCAATCCACTGATTTTTTCCCGGTAGCGACTGTTTTTCCACCAAATGTCATGCCGGAAGAGATTCTATCCGACCACCCGGAACGTCTGCGGGCTGTACTGGTCTCCGCCTCCAACCCCTTGCGCTCCTATGCGGATACCACGGCCTATGAACAGGCCTTCAAACGGCTGGATTTACTGGTGACGGTCGAGTTGGCCATGACGGAAACGGCCGCCTTATCCCACTATGTGCTCCCCGCCCGGTCCGGCTTTGAGTCGTGGGACGGCACCTTTTTTGACCTGACCTATCCGGGTATCTTCTTCCAGATGCGCCGGCCCATCCTGGAACCGGAGGGAGAGTCCCTGGAAGCCGGGGAAATCCATCTCCGCTTAGCTGATCGCCTGGGACTCATTCCGCCCATTCCGGACAGTCTCTATCAGGCAGCCGGAAAAAGCCGGTCCGCGTTTGCCGCCGCCCTCATGGAATACGTTCAAAAAGAGCCGACCGCCATGAAGGTCATGCCCTTTGTTCTCGGAAAGACCCTGGGAAAGGCCATGGGGTCGGTGAATCTGGCTACCCTCTGGGGGCTGCTTCAGACGGCGCCCAAGTCTTTTCATAAAAATGCCGTCCGTGCGGGTTTCACTCCGGGAATCGGTCTGGGCGAAGAGATCTTTCAGAAAATCATTGACCATCCGGAAGGCCTCTGGATAGGCCGCCTGGATCCGGACAGGAATTTTGACCAGCTTCAAACCGGAGACGGCAAAATTAATTTGCATATTCCGGAGCTTTGGAACACGGTCAAGAAGATCGATGCTGAGCAGGAAGAAACGGCCTTGCGACCTGACCCTCGTTTTCCCCTCATACTCATGGCCGGACGTCATACCTCCATGAATGCCAATACCCTAATGCGCAACCCCGCCTGGAATGAGGGCAGAAGGGCCTGCACCCTGGCCATGCACCCGGCCGATGCAGGCGCTCTTCAGCTTAAAGACGCTCAGCGTGTGCGGATAACTACCGAGGCCGGTTTCGTAGAGGTTGAACTGGAGATCACCGATTCTGCCCGCCAGGGCCATGTGGCCATTCCCCACGGGTTCGGACTGGTTTACGACGGCAAGACCTACGGGGTGAATGTGAATCGATTGACCAAAAACACCAATCGGGATTTCCTGGGAACGCCCATACACAGGTTTGTGCCTTGCCGAGTGGAAGCTCTATGAAGAAAGAATTCCATGCCCGGCCAGGCGCACTCATTGTCGGTTCTGGTTCCCTGATGCCGGCATCGTCCGGATCAAATCCCACCACATTTTAAATTCTTTCAACTGCTCCGCCTGTCCCTCATCCTGGCACTGGGTCAAGAGGTTATGATACGCCTCGTCAAATTCTGAATAGGTAAACACAAGTTGTTCACGTTCCAAAATGGCGAGCACGTCTTCCGGGCCGGCAGAGGCATTGAGACGATTACGTAAATCCTTGTCCCGCATCCCTCTGTGTATAAATGTTTTGGCCTGTCCGATACTCATTGGGTCATCCTTTTAATTAACGTGACCTCCAGCCTGTTCACATGTTGTCTTCACAAACGACTCCAGTTTCCGGGTCGTCTCGATCATCTCCAAAATGGCTGCTCGATCGGGGACATTGCGCACGTAGGTGCTTAAAGAACAGATTTCCTGGTAGCCTTGCAGCGCTTTCAACTCTTCCTTTAGATCTGCCGGAAAGGAGACCACGGCGCTCATAGCGTCCACGAGATCGAGGAAAGTGTGATTGTCCGGCATTTTTTCTTTGTAATACAAAAGGGCAAGGCAATATTTTTCAATGGACATGCCCAGGACATTGTAAAGTATTTCAGGCGTGAACACCGTCTCTCGTTTTAATCCCCCCACTGCGGTTTTCAGGTATTGGTCTGCTTCCTGGATGCTGGCCGCGTAGTACTTTCCAATTGCCATAATTTTTCCGATCCGGATTTCTCCCGATATTTGATACATAAACGGATGGGTACTGCTTGATTGCGAGACACCTCATTGTACCGGATTTTTGTGCGGGGGAGTAGGGGCACACCCTCGATTTTTATCGGACAAGGTCACTTGGATTGACCGGCATGCCCGACCTCTATGGGAAGTTGTTCAATCAGAGCATTGCCTGGAGGTATCTCTTTGGATTGCTCTTCGATATCTTCGTTGGCATGCGATCCGTGACTTATTCAGGGATTTCATCTCGCGCAGGATGCAAGTTGAAACGCCGCCGCGCCCTTTGCTCTTCAATGGGAGGCACGGCGGCTAAGGAGTTATACGTATCCCGTCTTCGCTATCTTCTGCAGATCTGTGTTCAATTGCGCAAAAATGTAAACTGGCGCACAGCCTGGATAGAAAGTGACCGACTTGGCAAGCTTGGTGGCTTGCCGGATGTTATCGGCCGTCGGGAAGTATGCCCAGCAATCGCCGCAGACGAAGAGGTGTTTACCTTTCGCAAACTGCGGATCGAAGTCCGGCAGACCTCCGGCGACAACCAGTATCTCGCCGTGCTTTTTCAAGAAATCCGGCATAGAGAGGCCGCTGCGCGCGAACAGATCGAGAGAGCCCCGCACGTTGACATAGCAACCCGGGCAGGTCTGCTGGGCGTAGACCGTGAGGCCTTTGTACATGCCTACCGGGTTGTCGTTCGGACGCTTGAAGATCTTGCGCACCGAATCTGCCGGTTCGCCAACCATGGCGATCTTCTTAAGGTCGATCACGCCGAGGTCGTCGTTGCCTGCACAGCGGATAGCAGGAATATCGAATGGATCGTAGCCCATCAAGTAAGCTGCTACCGCGTCGGTAGCAACTGTGTCTGCTCCTGCGATGACCAGATTCATTTCGATTGGCGTACCAGCGTGAGGTCCCTGTCCTTCCATACCGATGATGGCATCCACGATAGTCAGGTTCGTCTTGCAAACCCGATAAAGGTCAGAGAACTTCTGTCCCAGGTCGATGCGGTGCGCCCCTTGTTGCTGCGCGCTGGGATGCGCGTTGGGGACGATCCCATTCATGTTCTTGAGGCCCAGGGTGACCCCACCGGCAATATGGACCTTCATCTTGGGCAGGTTGACGATGACGTCGGCATCCAGGACGGGCTTGAAAATGGCGGCCTTCTTGAACACCTTTGCACCCGGGATATCTACTTCGACCAACTCGGTTTCGTCGAAATAGATCACCTTGTCGGCGCCGCCGCGTTTGGCAGCTTCTTCCATTCCGGAGACCTGGAAGGCGGGCCTGGCGCGGCCCACATGCATGCCTAACGATGGATTGTCGCCGACCCATATTTCCCCGGCCTTCGAGTTTTCTTTGAAGTAGGAGACAACCGCCTCTACCATGCGGGGATCGACAACGGCAAAGCTTTCAGGCGGGGCCTGGAAAGCCAGATTGGGTTTAATCAGAACCTTCTGGCCGGGCTTGATGATTGCCTCCGGGGAGCCGATAGCCAGTTCGACCGCTTTTTTCACCGCTGCCTTCATTTTGGCTACATCATCATCGCGACGAGTATATTTGCCTGCCATAAAGGCAGCGTTTCCTGCGGGGCTTTCGCATCTGACAATTGCAACCTTTGGAGTACTCGTTGCCGACGTCCATTTATGTTTCTGTGGATCGGGGGCCGCAGCAAACAGCTCGCCAGGTTTCAAAATGCCTGCACTGAGCGCCGTTGCCGCTGCGGTTACACAACCTGTTTCTTTCAACATTTCCCTGCGTGTGATGCCTTTTTCTTCCATCTGTTTTCTCCTAGTTGTTCAGGGTTGACGTTGCACCTATCCTGTGATTTTGAGGAATACACCTTTATTAGTGCACGTGGTCAAACACAGCAGGGGCAAAGCTTGAGGAGTTCCCATTTTCATGGCAGAATGGGGATGGATTACCTGAATAGTGACAAGAAAAACGAAAAAGACCAGCCGTCATGTTTCCTTTCGCTTCAGGTGTGCTGACTCGAGGATAGAGAGAAGCTAATCCGGCATTCGAATAGCATAGTTTAATGCAAACTTCGTTCCATGCCTAATGACAATTAATTTTTCAAAATAGTTCCAATACTTAAAGTGAAGATCAAAATAGGAAAGCACTATTGTGACCAATGCAGGTTACACTGAGGTGTAGCCGAAAAGATTCATTGTTTGTGATCACGGTATAAGGACCTAAGCGCCCGGACCATGTTAAGGTCAATTTATGCCGTATTTGTAATCACCCTCGACAATCCATTTCCCACCTTGCCGCTCGACACAGAGTTTCTGAGTAATTAAAACAGGGCGACAGAGGACATCAATTCAAAGATCGAGAGAAACGTTACCAAAAAGCGGCCCCCCAAAATAGATCGGAAGCTGAAATGAGATTCTGCACAGAACAACTTCAGCCAGGAGAGGGATCATGGACAATGTCATTGGAGAGTGGGCAAAGCTGTTTGAATCTGCCATCCCGTTCTGGAAAGCCTGGAGCCTGATTTCAAGGTTTCAGGACGACATCGCTGACAATTACAAAAATATTTTCTGGTCTTATCAAAAATTTCTTCAACTTGCGCCGACTTATCTATCACAGCCTATACTTCCGTGGTCCTTTTCTCTCATGCAATTTACCAAGGAAATTAAAGGCAGCCCTGCACTGGAACACAAAATTGTAACCGAGGTTGCCGGATACGGCAGCCAATTGGGAACCATTATGGATTTTCTGGAATTAGTGTCGAAGCAATTACAATTAGACAAAAAGAAATTGGAAGGAGAAGACCTCTGTCAATACTACGAATTCGAAAAGCTCTTAGACAAAGTTAATAAAATTAAAGCGGAAGGAAAATAGTCTTCTGTATTGTCTATCTTCTCCGAAATCATTTCAGGGATATAAAATGACTTGGTGCGGCCGGTCTGACGCGCTGGAAAATCAAAGCGGCGCTCGATATCGTCCCGGCAGTCGAATCGATGCAGGCATCACCATTTTCTTGTGAGCTCTCGCTCTGCCCTCGGAGTTCAACCCCCTTAAGAATTCATCCGGTCGTGCCGATATATCAACAGCATGGAAGAAGAGGGGCCGGCATGAAAGCGGCGGACCGGGAAACCTATAACCCAAAGGGGCGGTGGGACCGCAGCCAGGTTCGCCGCGGCCTCCTGCGGCGGCAATAAAGATCCCCCCTGCTCCCTTTTGAGAAAAGGGGGGTGATTGGCCCGCCTTTTCATGGTTGCAAGGTGTCCCGCAGGGACTTGAGGAACCGTTTCGTTGTTTTTCTGAAGACTGACCACTGGCCAATGACGACTGTTTTACCCCAGGTGATTCAAGCCGGAAAGCAGGGGTGAGGAAAAGCAGATGGAAATAAAGCAATCGCCGCGATCTCTACCCGGAATAATGGCTTTTCTAGCCGTTGTCGTGATGTCCATTGCCGTATTGTCGGGAGCTGTCATCTGTTCAGCCCAGGAACTGCCTCGACCGGATGCATCCACTCCGGAGAAAGGCAAAGCTGAGCGGTGTATGGTCGGCGCGTATCTGACATCCCTGCACGACTTCGACTTCACGGGTCAAACATTCGGCGCCGACATGTGGATCTGGACCCATACATCTTTGGAAAGTGAACGCAAGCCATTGGAGACGATGGAATTTACCAATGCGAAGAACACCTGTTCATGCCTGGACACTAACATCGTCAAAAATGGAATACGCTGGGGACAACGCAAGATAACAGGCACATTTAGACAGCACTGGGATTTGCGGAACTTCCCGTTCGACAGTCACAAACTCGAAATCCGCATTGAAGAAGGAATAGACGATACCACCGCCTTGACCTATGAAGCTGACACGCGGGATTCCTCCTATCGCAAGGACATTCACCTTGATGCATGGAAAATCATGGATTTCCGGATCATCAGCAGTCCTGTCACTCATACGTCCACTTTTGGCGATCCGGCCTTAGAGCCGGGCAGCAGCAGCGAGTATGCTGGGATAATACTCCGCATCACCGTTGTGCGAAAAGAGGTGATGAGCTACATAAAGCTGACTGCGGTGGCCTATATTGCGTTCTTACTCATGCTGGTGAGTTTCTTCCTCCATCTGGACAGAGGTTTTCGTTTCCCGGACGCACGGATAGCTCTCCAGGCCGGAGCACTGTTCGCCACGGTCATAAATATGAGCGCGGCCAGCTCTGCGCTGGGATCATGGGACAGGATCACACTGGTAGACAAAGTGCACATAATTACCCTGTTCCACATATTGTTGGGAGCACTGCTTACAGTGGTTTCCCGAGCTTTGCTCGCCAAGGGGTTCAGCGATCACCGGCTGCGGCAGGTGGATTTTTGTGCAGTGGTATTGGCAACCATCACATTTATCGGGACGAATGGATTGCTGGTGATTCATGCAGCTCATGCACGATGAGAGCCGCAATAAGACAGCCGTGAGTGGCCAGTGGTCAGTCTTCAGAAAGAAGGATAAATAACAGATCGTTGTCCGAGCGGCAGGAGACCGTGCTGGATACAATGGCTCAATTTTGCCCATTGTATCCAGGGTCGATCTATTTAGAAATCGTAATTGTAGGTGTCGTCGTGGGCAGGTCTAACATCCTTGATCATGACCACAACATCCAGGGGCATGTTCTCCCGGTCCTTGGCCAGGTTCGGAATCACCGCAGCACGGTAGAACCCTGCCTTGGTGAAAGCCCGGATTGCCGAAGTGTTGGTATCCGGTATCTCGGCGATCAGCTTCTCAAGTTCCAGCTTGTATGCGATCTCGGAGAGTTCCTCTATCATCAGATGGCCCAGTCCAACGTCGCGGTAATCTTTGTGCACGAATATCCGCACGGTACCAAGGTGCCATTTCCAGCCGGATCTGCGGCGGTTGATAGTGGCATCGGCAATGATTTTCCCATCCTTTATCGCCAAGATGGGCAAAGTCTTGTCATAATCAAGCTTGTCCGCCCATTTTTCAATGAGCAGAATGCTTGAGACGTCATCACGCAGGGACCGTGTATCTTCTCTGGGGACATCTTTGAAGAATTCATACAAAGCGTCCTTATCTTCGGCCACCATTGGCCGCAGAAGGATTCTGGTCCCGTCCTTGAGTCGAGTTTCCTTTCGAGACGTGTTCAGATCAAATTCGGGGTTGATGCCGGCTTCTAACATGACCATTGCCTCCTTTCCTCATTTCGTTTCATTGGACCAATAGATCGATTCGCAACCGGAAGAGAATGCAGGGCGGTGGGACCGCCAGCCGGGATCGCCGCTGCCTTCGGCGGCGGCAAGAAAATCTTGACAAAATCTCAAGAAACCCGATGTTAGTTTCGAAGAGCGAGATTTCAGCAACCGAAATCCTAAGAAACGACTCAGTTGGTTTGCATCCGAATCGAAGGCTGATCCTACCTTTCCGGAAGGAGAAGCAAATTCCGTTCCATACTTAAAAATCTCGGATCTGTGAAATATTTCCGATGGTTGGATAAATACCAGGTCCGGACAAGATATCGATTATGAACGATTTAGATGACGATTGAGTGTAACCTGAGGATTTCACCGGGCGGTGGGACAGCCGGCCGGGATCGCCCCTGCCCACCGCCCTATTTTTGTTTGACGCGGAATGCAGCACGCACTACATAGAAAAGCAGGGTGGAGATGTTTAACCAACTATTATAATGGGGACGGTAATGAAATGAGAATCGCTATTCCCACGGATGCATGGCATCCGCAAGTCAGCGGCGTGGTCACCAAATTCGTGCGCATGGCCCGGGAACTCGAGCACATGGGGCACGAAGTGTACTTTATTACGCCCGATATGTTCAGAACAGTTCCCATGCCCACATACCCGCAGATAAGGCTTGCGCTGAATCCCTGGAAGAGGGTATCCGGGCTTCTTGATGCTTTCGTCCCTGATTGCATACACCTGGCGACCGAAGGACCTATCGGATTTGCCGCCCGTTCGTACTGCCTGAGACGCAACTACCCCTTTACTACCTCTTATACGACCAGGTTTCCCGAATATATCAGACTGAGGTTCCCCGTCCCGTTGAGCATAAGCTACTCCGTGTTCAGATGGTTCCATAGCGCCTCTTCCGGAGTCATGGTCTCCACTGTCGCCATGATAAACGAACTGCGCAAATGGGGATTCAAGAACCTTGTTCAATGGACTCCCGGAGTTGATACCACTCTCTTTTCCCCTGCCAGGAATGCTCTTGTGACCGATAAGAAACCGATTATGATGTTTGTGGGCAGAGTGGCAGTGGAGAAAAGTATCGAAGAATTTCTGGACCTGAACCTTGGGGGCTCCAAATATGTCGTAGGTGACGGACCGGATTTTGCCAGGCTCAAGGCTAAATACCCGCAGGCCAGATTTGTGGGGTTCAAGAGCGGCGAAGAACTGGCCGGCCATTATGCGTCGGCCGACGTGTTCGTCTTCCCGAGCAAGACGGACACCTTCGGCCTGGTGCTGCTCGAAGCGTTGGCCAGCGGGGTCCCGGTTGCGGCTTACCCGGTGAGGGGTCCGCTGGACATAGTAAAGCAGGGCGAAACAGGGATCATGGATGAGAACCTTGGCAAGGCGGTCATCAAAGCGCTGGCTATCGACCGCGGCAAGTGCCGGGAGTTTGCGCTGTCCCACGATTGGACAAAGAGCACCACGCAGTTTATTGACAACCTGGCCCCCATCAGGCGCTGAAATCAACTGGAGCAACAAATGGTGGATGGCAATAATGCCGTGCAGCCAATGATCGCGCAAGGCGGGAATGTTTTGGCTGACGGAAACGAGGCCCTGGACCTTCTCGCAATGGGACTCCTGGTTGTGCTCTGTGCGAGTTGGGGTCTGTCGCAGGTTACTATAAAACTTGCCAACCAGGGAGTATCGCCCATAATGCAGGGCGGGATCCGCTCAGCCGTTGCCGCCGTCCTTGTTGCCGGCTGGATGGCCGTTCGCCGGGAATCCCTCCTGGGCAGGGACGGTACCCTGTGGTGGGGAATTGGGGCAGGGTTGCTCTTTTCAATTGAGTTCCTGCTGATTTACTGGGGCCTTGACCTCACAAACGCATCGCGCGCCGTGATCTATCTGTACACGGCGCCCTTCGTCGTGGCGCTGGGGGCCAGGTTCTTTATTCCAGGCGAGGATCTTGGAAAAATTCAAGTCCTCGGCCTGTGCTGTGCTTTTTCCGGGATCGTCGTTGCCTTTGGAGAGTCGATCAACCTGCATTCGGCCCGAATGCTGCTCGGCGACATAATGCTCCTTGGAGCGGCACTGTTTTGGGGGATCACAACGGTTATGATCAAGGCCACCTCCCTCGCCAGGATATCACCGGGTAAGACCCTTCTTTACCAGCTCCTGGTCTCCGCATTGGTTTTGCCGCTTGGCTCAATGGCAAAGAGCGAACCCGGCATTTTCAAAATGACCCCGCTGATCGCGGGCTGTATTGTGTACCAGGCGGTCTGGGTCGCATTTATAACTTATCTGGTCTGGTTTTGGCTCATCCGCCAGTACCCGGCGTCGCGTCTGGCATCTTTCACTTTTCTGACTCCTCTTTTCGGCGTGCTGGCAGGTGCTGTGCTGCTCGATGAGCCGATCACGAAAGCACTGCTGCTGGCGCTCGTTTTGGTGGGCGCCGGCATCTACCTGGTTAATCGGCGTTGGGACCGCCGGCCAGGTTCGCCGACGCCTTAGGCGGCGTAATGAGCCGCGCAGCGGCGAAGGGGGAGTGGGGGGCACAGCTCCCCACGCTTTTAGGAATCTATCTTTTGATACCATTATGAACACAACTCCGTACCACAGCCATTGCCCGCCCCGGGAATCGTAATTAAAAGAAACCTGATCAGGTCTTACAGATATTTTGCGCTTTTTTCGTTTAAGGAGGCTTTAACATGGAAGGCCAACAGGAGATCAGACAGACCCTGTATCAAATATTGGGCGAGGAAGGATGCGGCATTGGGTGCGAAGACGATGCCGACATCATGTACGATGAAGATGGCTGGAAACTGATGTTATGTGGATTTATGGAGCCCTGGAAGCTGGGGAAAACGGTCGATGAGGCCAGGGCCACTCTAAAAGAGCTTGGCTCTATGCGCTTCGGCCTGTTCTGAGAGAGGAAGCGAGAGGCAAGGAGCGTGAAGCGGGAAAAAACACTGGGACAGCCTGCTCCCTTCTAAGAACATTTCCCCGCGCTTTGAGCGGTTATAAAAATTACATTTTGAACGTAACTTGTATCAGGGGATTTATATCCTTTATGCATCGCTTTGCTCGACGCCCATTAGCGACGTAGGTCGCGCGGCGCGGCGGGGCGCCTGGATCTTAACACCATTTATAACCTTCAAAGAGGAGCTGACTATGAATAATACTCCGCAACACTGTCCTGGCTTTGAACAATTGAAGAACTTGCAGTCTTTCTCATGCAAGTGTCCGAAATGCAAGGAAGAGAAAGAAATTTTCTCGGACGAATTCGACAAGAAGCATGTTTGCAAAAAATGTGGAATCGAAATTGATTTTAGCAAGTGTTCAATAGATGCTGCTGGTTTATCTACTGATCCCCGTTAGTGATATCGAAGATTTTATTGTAGCAGGAAGCGAGGAGCAGGGAGCGAGCAGGCCGTTTTCTTCCCGCTTCGCGCTTCCAGCTTCACTCTATCCCGGTGGCTAAGGTTACGGACAGGCCCTGAAATTGGAAGCCCCCCGGGTGCACGTCATAGACGGCGCCCGGGGGGCTTTGCAGCTACTTCCAATCTACACCTCCCGCATGTGTCAAAAACCAGCTCCCGCTCCATCGAATGTTCGCCAAAAGCCTTCAAGGTCTCTTGGCGCTTACCCCATCAAACGGTGTCCCCTGTCCAGGGGTCCGCGCGGGGAATCCAATAGAACAAGACAATTAGATAGTAACAATTCACACGGCATAAATCAATAGGTCTGTACGAATCGAGGGAACCGGATCAGGCACGAGCTGTGCGGGGAGGCTGAACTGCCAGGCCGTTTTGCGAAATCGTTCAAAAATATCTTCACTGTGATGACGGCGGAAGACTGCTGATTATATCACGGACGTGTTGAGCCAAGTCTTCTCTGCCAAGTTTGTGGAACCCTTCTTCAGAACGGCGGAGTACTTCCAGTCCCCGCTCACATTCGTTCATCGAACACAGGAGCTTTCCGAAATCGAGCCCCACCTGGGAAATGCCCGCGAGAGATCCAAGGGCCAGAAGGATCTCATAGGCCCTGCCCAGGTGCTTTAAAGCAATATGGCGATCTCTTTTGTTAAGGTAAACCCGCCCTATGGTCCAGAGAGTATGGGCTTTTCCATCCAGGTCTCCCAGTTGCTCGAAAACCTCAAGACTTACTTTGTGCAGCTTGAGCGCCTCGTCAACATTACCCCTGGAGACGTAAATGCGGGCGATGTCTCCTAGTGCAATGGCCCGTGAGCGCTTGTCTCCGAGTTGTTCGAAAACCTTAACCCTTTCCTTGTGGAGATCTATCGCCTCGTCAACATCTCCTTTATTCTCGTAAATACGGGCGATGTCTCCGAGCGTAATCGCCCGCAAACGCTTGTCTCCAAGTTGCTCATATACCTTTAGTTCTTCATTGTTAAGCTTGAGCGCCTCGTCAACATTGCCCTTGTCCAAGTAAATGTGGGCGATATCTCCGAGTGCAACGGCCCGTGCACGCCTGTCTCCGAGTTGCTCATATACCTCAAGTTCCTCATTGTGGATCTTGAGAGCCTCGTCAACATTACCCCTGGATGCGTAAATGCGGGCGATATCTCCGAGTGCAACGGCCCGTGCACGCCTGTCTCCGAGTTGCTCAAATACCTCAAGTGCCTCATTGTGAAGCTTGAGCGCCTCGTCAACATCTCCTTTGTCCACATAAATACGGGCGATGTCTCCGAGCGTACCGGCCCGTGAGCGCTTGTCTCCGAGTTGCTCGAAAACCGCTAGCATCCCCTTCAAGAAATCGAGCGCCTCGTCAACATCTCCTCTGTGCACGTAAATACGGGCGATGTCTCCGAGCGTAATCGCCCGCGAACGCTTGTCTCCGAGTTGCTCGTATGCCTTGAGTTCTTCATTGTGGAGCTTGAGCGCCTCGTCAACAT
>OMOE01000121.1 GCA_900290365.1 Syntrophobacter sp. SbD1
TCGGGTCTCCCGCTACACCCGGAGGCCGCGCGGGCGATGCTTCAAGTCCGCGCCCGATCTTTTGTGAGGGCGGCCCGACAGGTCTGCCGGGCCTCGTACCCGAAACCGGCTTCATCGAACTCTACCGGATCGATCCATTCTTCGCCCCATATCCCGAATTCAGACTGGCAAGGCAAACAGAGATGGAAGAGCCCTTGGCCGAACTTTTCCTCTCCTTTGGCGACTGCTCTTTCGGGGAGTTCGAGGGGCAGTACTACGGAAAAGATGAATACGACAGTCTGAGTCTCAAGGTAGACCGTTTTCAAGATTATCTGAAAAATAAAGCCGCCGACCTGCCCCTGCGCCCCTGGCACTTTGAAATAGACCCCTACCGGCGCCATTCCCTGATAGCCGCAACCGGCGTCAGGTTTTCGCATAATTTGCTCGGGCAGGTGCTCAAAGAGCTGAGGGAATTTTTGCTCTCCGAGACAAAATAACGGTGGGCAGAAGCATAAAAGCGTTGGGAGCTGTGCCCCCCACACCCCCTTCGCCGCTGCGCGGCTCCTGGGGGCTGGGGGGCATAAGCGCTAACTTAAGCGTTCTCACGAACACGCCCCGTCAAAGCCTTATCAGCTCATAGTCAAGGTTACCCAGTCCCAATCTCCGGGCATACTCCAATTGCTGCATGGGGTTCTTACCGGGATGGAACTCTTTGAAAATCTCTTTTCCGCATGTGTCATTTACGAGATCAAGGCTCGCCTTGTCGATGGCAACAGGATCGGTTGAGGCGAAAATCCCCACATCAGGGGCAATCCGCTGGTTTTCGTAGCGCCAGCAATCGCATTCCTTGTTTATGCGCAGAGCAAAATTCAGGAAACCAGCCCTGCCTTTCTTATCTCTTAGAATGGCATAAGCATATTCAACCATCTTTTGCTGGATTTCATCGCCTACTTCGAAATCGATAAATAGAGCCATATTCGGGCATACCCCCACACAACTTGCACACCCGATGCACTTTTCCTTACTCAGTACCGACCTGTCATCTTCCAAGTGGATGGCCCCGACGGGGCAAACCTTCTCGCACTCGCCACAGCCGACGCATTTATCCTCATAAAAAGTAGGAGCGGCATCGCAATGTTGGGCCAGCTTACCTGCCCTTGTAGCACAGCCCATTCCAATGTTTTTCAGGGTCCCGCCGAAACTCGTCAATCCATGTCCCTTGAAATGAGTCACCGCAATAAAAGCATCTGCATCCAGATAACAGCGACCGACCTTGGCCATTTTTATGAGGTTCTGATCGATTTGCACATCACAGACATTCTCATCTTTTCTTTCATCAGGGATGAAGATACCCACCCCCACAGCTTCCGTTGTGAAACCATGGGCCAGGGCAACTGCAAGATGATCCTCTGAATTGAGGCGTTTGCCGCGATAAAGCGTATTGGCATCTGAAAGAAAGGGGACGGAGCCCTTGTTGGCGATCTCATCACATATGAGTCGTAAATGATCGGGCCTGACAAAAGAGTTAGTGCCTTCCTCTCCGAAATGTAGCTTCACAACCACTTTCCGACCTGCTTCGACAACGGACAGCACTCGGCTTTCTGCCAGCAGCAAACCCAGCTTGCCGTTCACAGCATCGATGTCCTCCGCATCCACGACAGGCGCAAAAAATACCTTGCTCTTCATGCTCATCACCTCACAGGAAAAAGATTGCTAAAAATAGTACCGCTTCAAAACGGACATTATTAGCTTAGATTGTTTCTGCCAGAGCCTTAGCCCGCTCTGCTGTTTAGAACCTTACCCAGAATTTCGCTCGCAGTATCGGCTTCTTTCTTGCCGACTTTGGCATCAAGCACCGCAACCAAGCTCTTCATCTGAGACTCGGTCAGGCCGACATTGAACCCGATGTTAAAATGGGCCTGCAGTTGAGGGTTGACCCCCTCCATATTGGCCAAGGCGGAGATGGTCGCGATCTCCCTGCTCTGGAAATCCAGGTTGTCGCGCCCGAAGATGTCCCCGAACAGGTGTTCTTTCAAGAAGGCATCAATTGCGGGAGCGAATGTATAAATCACCCCGCTGGCCGGTGATCCTATCAGGCGCGTCTGAATTTCCGTTCCGAGTTCGAGCTTGCTTTTATTAGGAGGCAGGGGGCTTGGCTCCCTGCCAAGCTCGTCTTTGATGCCTTTCTTCTGCCGTTCCTCTGTAACACCCATAAATGTACCGAGGCCGTTCAGGCTGCGAGGGAATCCTGCATAGGCATACATCTGCACGAGGATCTCCTTTATTTCATTCACGGTCAAACCGGCATCCAGTCCTTCGTTCAGGGCTGCTTTCAGCTTGTCCATATCTCCCTTCGCAGTGAAGGCCGCGATGGTGACGATTTTGCCCTCTTTGGCGTTCAAGCCTTCGTTTTTCATGGTTTGCGCCTCCGATATGGTTGCAAAGCAGAAAACTAAAATAAAAAATCCCGCCAAAACTAAAGCCGGTTTTATGTCCATGATAATCACCCATTTGAGCTTCTGGAACGCGCGGCACGCACCAACTATTCAAATCGGAATTAGTCAACTGATAAAGAACTGGAAGGAAGTCTTGATACTGGGTAGATCAACTACCCAATTTCTCCTCGTCATAATCCCCCTTTACAAAAATCGAAATGTTCCCAATCTTTATCAAAGAGTGATTAGCTCATAGCAGAGAAGGATAGCCGCTTGGGCCTTAAAAACTAAAGACGTGAGTTTTGTTGGGTAAGGAAGCAAAGTGAAGATGGATTTGGAGTCTGCCTGGAGTATTCACAAAGATCATTAGTCCTGATGCATATGGAGAGAGAAAATGGCCGAACCCGCAGAGCGCGAGATGTCTTCTCAGGAAAAATTGGAGTTAGCCCTCAAAGCCAGAGAGCAATTTCTGAAAGAGCAGCCGCATCTTCAGTCTTTCCAGGATGAGATCGATCGAATTTTGGAAAACACGGTGGGATTTGAAAACCGAATGTCGGTGCTCTTATTCATGATTGAGGCAAGACTTTGCGATCTTCGAGAATCAATTGCCAATCTTCTCTCATCTTTCAAAACAGAACGGCTTTTTAATGAAGCCAAAGTTGAAAATGCCGATAGAATCCTTGATTCTTATACAAATTCGGATGGTTATTTGAATTGAGGTTCAGCCAAAGAGAGCCTCGTGAAATCTACCAGATGCTCTGATCGCTCACACATGATGAGATTATAGTTGAGACAAAAGGCGGCGTTGTCAAGCGGAGAGGTTGGTTTCAAGCGCCATAGCGATTTTATTCTTTAATTCGGTCAAATCAAAGCTCTTCACAACATAGAAATCAGCCGCAATCGATTTCATGTCTTCTTTGAAGGTGTCGTATGCGGTCGAAAGTATGACGGGCAGGTCATAATAATCGTTTCGGATGTCCTGAAGGATGTCCAGACCGTTGCAGTCAACCATCTTTATGTCCAGGATAACCAAATCCGGTTTTTCCACTTCAATTCTCTCCAGAAGCTTATTGCCGCCCTCCGCCGTGGTGACATCGTATCCGGCTACCCTCAGTTCCTCCGAATAAAGGAGCCTGACGTATTCCTGATCATCGACAACAAGTATCTTCGACATAACTCAACCCCTTTCCGTTGTATTCATTAATCATTATGGTAAATTGTCATACAAAAGTGTGACTCACACCCCGCTCATCCATTTAGCGCACAATTTAGCAGATCAGTGCAACAGTCCGTATTCCCACCGAAAAACCTGTGAGACTATCTCCCTTGGAATCTCCGCCGCACTTGTCATCAATGCTAAGATAGTATTTCAGCAAATACATGTCACTTGATTGTCATTTTCGTGTCATTCCCACTACGTACGGCATCAGGCACCTGTTTTCAAATTCACTGGCTCTGGCACCTTCCCCAGCGAACATCTCATTCGTTTTTTTGCTGTTTTGAAAGCTCCATAAGTTCGGCAGTAAGATGGAAGACGCTTACCAGCGAGCCACCATCGACAGGGTAAGCACCGCCCGTAATATACGATGCATCCTCGCCCGCCAGAAATGTCACTAGGGAAGCCACTTCATGAGCTTCTCCGAAACGGCCCAAAGGGATTGCGCGGGTGCGTGCTTTCCTTAGTTCAGGGTCAGCGTAAATTGCATCAGTTAGCGGTGTGGCTATAGGACCAGGGCAAACAGAGTTGACCCTGATTCCATATTTGGCCCACTCGACCGCCATGAGCTGCGACAGCATCATAGTCGCCGCTTTGCTGGGACTGTAAGCACCCAAACGAATCTGCGGCATAAAAGAAGACCCTGACGCTACATTGACTATGGCAGCGTTATCAGCCTTTTTTAAAAAATGCAGCAGACTTTTGCAAACCAGAAATATTGCGCGAGTGTTGATATTCATTACCAGGTCCCAGTCTTCCACAGTTACATCTTCCAGCATGCCACCAATTTGAATCCCAGCGCAGTTAACGAGAATGTCAAGTTTATCGGTCAAGCTTCTTACCTGGTTCGGCAACCTGTCCTGTATGGCTTTCGCATCACTCAAATCCATCCGTATCAGATAGGTTTTACTCTCCTCCTTGAGGGGCAAAGTATTCAGTTGTTCAATATTTTTATCGATACAAATAACGCTAGCTCCGCCCTCTACAAACCGAGCTACACAAGCCGCGCCAATACCTGAAGCTCCCCCTGTAATCAATACCCATTTTTTGGAAAAGTCTTGAATACCCAAAACAATTTTCTCCTTTGCATCCTGCTCCCAATCCTGCACCGATACACGAATATCGCTAAGGCGCCAGAAGTTGCAATAATATGTGAAATACCAGCCAGAGTCACCTGTCCTATTTCACCAACACCAAATCAGTCCAAGTTAATGACTCGCTTTTCGAGTTGCTCAAATAGACCCTGGAAAGCGGAGAAGATGTTCTAACCAGTGGGTTCGGCAGATATTCATCAATATATCTCATTGAAATTACAAGATGATCACTTATCTCAGTTTCGGCAAAAAAGCAGTTAAATGCACTGATGGCGGACTTGCATGAGGACGATTGAGCGCTCATTGGCGTTCAGACGCGATTGCAAAAGGAGGCCAAAGGTTAGCACCAGGCAACGCTCGACATCGACCTGATACCCGTTCTGATGGCTTTGGCAGACGACCGGTCATTGGCGCCACGGCACCTCGACCATGATCTGAGCGGTGATTGGGAAGGCTACCGCGAGTGCTACGTCAAACCTGACCTGCTGCTGGTATACCGCAAATCTGACGCCCTGCCCTATGTCTGGCCCGGCTTGGCTCGCACCGCAAGCTTTTCGGTTGAGACGGCTATAACTCTTAGCCACCCGCAGTCGTAAAAAAGGCGGCACGGGTAATTTCTACCCATGCCGCCTCTGATATCAACACCAAATCGTTTCAGCGGTTAAGCCGCCGGGACAGGCAATTTTTCTCTATTTGTTTCCGTCTCCCTGGTCGCACTTTTCAACCAGCTTCTCATAGAGCTCGTCCACTTTTACCTGGATGTACCCGATTTCGGCTTCTGTCAGGTGGCGGAAGCGGCGCTGGGGCTTGAAATATTGGGTAACCGGAATTGGCTTTGCCACCTTGCGGGAGAGGAAGTAATGCCCGTCTATCACCTCGTAGAGCGGAAAGACTCTTGATTGAACGGCAAGTCTTGCCGCTTCGACACTCTCATCGAGCCCACACCGCCAGCCGGTGGGGCAGGGGGAGTAGATGTGAATGTATGCCGGGCCGGGGACCAGGGAAGCCTTCTTGACCTTGTTCATGAGGTCGATCGGGAAAGCCGGGCTTGCAGTGGCGACGTAGGGTGTGCCGTGAGCGACGGCAATTTCGGCCACGTTTTTCTTCCAGGTCGCCTGGCCCGAGCTTTTCTTGCCGGGCGGAGAGGTCGTGGTGGAGGCGCCGAAGGGGGTGGAAGAAGAACGCTGGATGCCGGTGTTCATATATGCTTCGTTATCCAGGCACAGGTAAATGAAGTTGTGGCCGCGCTCAAGAGCGCCTGAAAGAGCTTGCAGGCCGATATCGGCCGTTGCGCCGTCACCGCCGTAGGCAAGGAATGTTACATCCGGCTGATCGACTATCTTCTTGCGGTTCAGCGCTTTATAAGCCGTCTCCACACCACTCACAACGGCGGCCGCATTTTCGAACGCCACGTGAATCCAGGGTACCCGCCATGCTGACTGCGGCCAGGGAGAACTAATAATTTCCATGCACCCTGTGGCGCTGACCACGACAACATTGGTTCCGATCGCTTTCATTGCCTGCCGTAAAGCCAACACTTCTCCGCAGCCCTGACACGCGCGGTGACCGGGTGACAAAGGTTCCACCTCGGGCAAATTTTTAAGGCTAAACCCCTTGAAATTCTTGAGAGCTTCAGATGCAATTCCCATTATTCCCTCACATTGATGAATTCGTAAGCTGGAAGATCACCGTTTTTCGCAGAGGTCACTCGCTCGACCATTTCCTCGAAGTTTTGCTGCGTAACGTCGCGGCCGCCAAGTCCAACGAGGAAGTTGCCCACTTTGGGCAAAAGGCCATTGTCGAACAGAGCCGACTTTATCTCGAGGGCGACAGGTCCGGATACTTCTCCACCGGCAAAGGCTGTGACCCTGTCAAGCAAAACCAGGTTCTTTGCGCCCCTTACCGCCTCGACAAGCTCCGCGGCGGGGAAAGGCCTGAAGACGCGGATGCGCGCGATACCTACCTTGTTGCCTCTTGCGCGCATCGCATCAATAGCTGTCATCGCTGTTTGAGCGATGCTGCCCATGGCAACGATAATGGTTTCGGCGTCTTCGGTCTTATAAGTTTCCACCAGCTTGTACTGGCGTCCGAACTGCTTGGCGAAAAGGTCGAAAATTGCCTGGATCGCGGGTTTTGACGATTTAAGCGCTTCATCCTGGGCCTTGCGCGCTTCGGTGAAAACGTCCGGCATACCCACCGGCCCCATTGTAATCGGCTTGGCGGGGTCCAGGCGCAGCACCGGCTTGAAAGGCGGAAGAAATTCCTTGATCTCCGCTGCCTCGGGCATCATCAAAGGCTCGATTACATGGCTCATTGTAAAGCCGTCCAGGTTCACCTGCACAGGCAGGGATATCCCTTGATCTTCAGCAATACGGAAGGCCAGTATGGACAGGTCGACGGCCTCCTGGCCGTTTTCGGAGATGAGCTGAATCCATCCGGTATCCCTTGCGTACATCAGATCGGCGTGGTCGTTCCAGATGTTGATCGGGGCACTGATGGCACGGTTTGCCACGGCCATGACGATAGGCAGCCTCATCGCCGACGCGATATAACAAAGCTCCGACATCAGGGCATAGCCCTGCGAGCAGGTTGATGTAAAGGTGCGTGCTCCGGCGGCCGAAGAGCCGATACAGGCGCTCATCGCGCTGTGTTCGGATTCAACCGGGACGAAGTCTGCGTCGAGGTGGCCTTCGGCCACCAGTTCCGCGAGGTGTTCGACAATATGCGTCTGAGGAGTGATCGGATAAGCCGCAACGACGTCTACGTCACACAATCCTACCGCGTCGGCAAGAGCAATGGAAACTTCAATACCTATTCTTTTGGACATATCAGTCGACCTCCTGAACCATCTTTATGGCGTCCACAGGACATTCCCTGGCGCAAATGCCGCAGCCCTTGCACCAGTAATAGTTATGCACGTAGTAGCCGTCTGCGTCCTTGCTGTAAACCATATCGGGGCAAAAAATATAGCACTGGCCGCACTTGATGCACTTCTCGCAATCAGTTTCGGGCCGCATGGATCGCCAGTCCCCGGTTTTCAACTCGGCTGCGTTCCCCGGATTGGTAATGGCGATCCCAGGGGTCAATTCTTTCCAGCTCTTGATTCCGGTCTCTTTAGCCACTTTCTATTCCTCCACCACCTTGGTTTCTTGGTAAGCGCGCGAGCATGCATTCATGTTCTTCTCGGCAATCGGCCCGAAACGGCGCTTGATCGGATCCTGCAAGCTGCCGATCTCAATAATTGCCGTGACTTTGACAAGGGCGCCCAACATGGTAGTGTTGGTGATGGGAACACGCATGGTTTCCATTGCGATTTTGGAAGCGTCCACAGTGGCGAGCCTGGCCTTTAAGCCGGACTCCTTGCGAACCTGCTCCACACTCTTCGATGTATTGAGAATCACAACCCCACCCTCTTTTAGTCCCGCTTCAACATTGATAATTTTGAGCAGCGTGGGATCGAGGACGATAACAATATCGGGTTCATATACTTTTTCCCGAGTAACAATCGGGGCCTCACTGACCCGGACGAAGGCCATTACAGGAGCGCCGCGCCGTTCCGGGCCGAAGCTCGGGAATGCCTGGGCATACTTGCCTTCTCCGATTGCCGCCAGCGCCGTAAGCTCGGCTGAGGTCACAGCACCCTGGCCCCCTCGTCCATGAAAACGAATTTCAACCATAATTTTTCTCCACTGTAGCGTTGCAGGTCAAAGCTCGGGAAGCCTATAGAATTTTGAGCCTACGGCGAACGGAAAATGTCCGGCCAAGCGGCTTTATCGAGCTTTGTGAAAATAAAGTCAAGGCCTTTTTGGCTTCCTTTTTTGCATCAAACTACTGATTGACAAAGAAGAGATTCTTACATTGTTAATCAGGAATGAGTCTCCGAAAGCCGTAATTTCCTTGTATAACAACGAACTCAAGCCTTATCCCAAAGAGGAGAAAGCAGCTTGATCGTATTTCAATTATTGATTTAACAAATAATCATAACATTATCCGTAAAGGAGCGTCAAATGAGGATGCGATTTGTGTGGTTTTCAATTGCGGTGGCTGCGGCCTTCGCCTTCGCACTATTTCTTGGAATACAACAATCCGGCGCCGCTCAGGCTGGTGGCGCCGACGGGATTGTGAAATATGTCGCGGGAGAACAACAATGGGAAATGAAGGAGAAAGTCGAATCCCGGGAATTGAACGAAGCAAGCCCTGAGCAAAGAGAAAAAATACATGCTCTGAACCACCGGGATAGAGAACTTTACTTCAGCCTGGGCACTGACCAAAGGGAAGCGTTCCTTAGTCTGAGTCCTTGGGAACGCAGACAATTTTTCACTCTTGCGCCACGCGAGAGGGATTGGTTCCTGACTCTTGAACCCAAAGAAAGAATGGTATTCCTTTATCTTAGCCCCGAGGAAAGGCAGGAGTTCGCAAGTCTTTCGCCCTCGGAAAGGGAAGTGGTCATATCACTTGGACCTGACCTTAGATACCGCTTCTTCAGTCTCGCACCTTGGGAAAGGGACTTTTTCATAACTCTGGGACCCCGTGAAAGAAGTGGGTTCATTGCTTTAAGTCCTGATGAAAGATATGGCTTCTACGCGATGGATCCCCAGGAAAGAAGCGGGTTCTTCACTGCAAGTGGGGCCGGAAAAAGAAAGGAACTGGCGGAAAGGGCACAAAGAGGCGAGTTTCGTAAAGCCCGTGAGGCCGAAAGAGGCGAGGCACAGGGCATGAAACCGCAGGGACAGGCCCCAATGGGGGTACAGAAGAACATGCAACCTCAGGAAAAGACCCCGGCCGGAACAACCGAATCACAGACCCCGGCCTTCAGAGAGCGTGAAAAGGGAGAGTACCAGGGCGCAAAACCCCAGGAAAACACTTCAACAGGAGCTATGGAACAGCAGGCCCCTGCTGCAAGGGAGCGTGAAAGGGGCGAGCATACGCAAGGCATGAAGCCGGAAGGAAACCAGCCGGTCGGTGCTCAGAAAAATACACAGCCCGAAACGCAGTACGCACCGAATACACAGAAAAAAGAAGGCGCCGGCAACGGCTATTGAGGGAAGACGGAGAACGGAAATCTGTATCCTTGCCTCTGTACTCCGCCCTCCTTTGAGCGGCGGCAACCAGGAGCATGATCGTTGAAAGACAATCTGATATGATTGGAGGATATAAAATGAGATTGAGAAGAAATTCCCGGATTACGTGGGGTTTGATTGTGGCTGTTTTGTCGGTTGGTGTGTTTTTCACGGTAACAGGAGCCGGAACGAGTTTCGCCCAGTCCTCTGCACGGTGCGATAATTATGCCAGGGACTATGCCGACCACCACAGCGGTGGAGGAGGAAATGTCCTGGGAGGTGCAATAGGAGGGGCCGCTACGGGAGCGATCCTGGGCGGAATCGTCGGTGGCGGCAGAGGTGCCGGAACAGGCGCCGCAATAGGCGGAGGAATAGGCGCGCTGGGTGGCAGCGCTCAGGCATCTAATGACTGGTCCCGGCTTTATAATCGGGCCTATGATCGCTGCATGTCCGAATAACAAGCCCTCCGGTTGTCATCCTCGGTATAGAGGCCTGGACTTCGGTGAATGGTCGCTCGCTCGACTGTCTTCCTACCCGGGTGAATTCGTGGTCAACGCCTGGATCTCCTGCCTTCGGTAACAGTCGATTGTATGATCATTCACCATTCCGGTGGCTTGCATGTGAGCGTAAACTATCGTGGGTCCCACAAATGAGAACCCCCTTTTTTGCAAAGCTTTGCTGATCGTTTCCGATTGCGAACTCTTCGAGGGGTAGTCTTCCAGTTTCCGGAGCACATTCACAATAGGCTTATTATCGATAAAGCCCCAGATGTAAGCCCCAAAACTCCCGAAGTCCTCCTGGACTTCGAGGAACCTTCCGGCGTTATTCACCGCAGCGTGAACTTTTGCACGGTTACGTATAATCCCAGGGTTTGAGAGGAGTTCGTGGATTTTGGCCTCATCATAGCGGGCAACCTTTTCGGGATCGAACCAGTCGAAGGCAATGCGGAAGCTTTTCCTTTTCTTCAGGATCGTATACCAACTCAGTCCTGCCTGAAAGGCCTCCAGAATAAGGAATTCAAATAGGTGCCGGTCGTCATGAATCGGAACACCCCATTCCTTGTCATGGTACTCCAGGTACTCGGGCTTGCTCAGATCCACCCAGGGGCATCTTTTGACGGAATCATTCATTTCAAACCCCTTCAAGCAGCTTGTAATACTCTTTGAGAGTACGGATGGATTCCATTGTAGTTTGGAACAAGAGCCAACTGAGAACAATGATTCCTATTGTGAGTCCGATCTTCCATGTCCGAGTCATCTGTGGATGCAGCCAGATCAGAGGCAACGCCAGAGGCCCCACACAACAGAGCGCCAAGACAATAAAGGAATTTCGGAAATACCATTGAATCTTATTCTGTACAAAGCGCGGGTGGCCGGAGGTGTCGAAAAACTCACCGCAATGTTTACACTTTATCGCGTCGTCTTGAATTTCTTCAGCACAGAATGGACACTTTTTCATTATAACCTCTCTTCGGAGAGAACACTTGTTTCCCGCTATGAGAATACTCTTGTATCATCTCATTTGGTAAGATAGAAATCACAAAGTGAAACTTCGGGTCCCTGTTGAGTCGGCAATCCAAAACGGCCTTGCAGATTCTTCCCTTCGCTCGTCTTTTCTTTGCGGGGTGAACAAAATAGCATGTACTGGAGCCGGAAATGCATGATCAAGACAAAACCAAAGAGCAACTGATCACAGAATTGCATGCATTACGGCTGAGGCTTGCTGAATCGGAGAAAGACAAGACGGAGCGCAAGCGGGCCCAGGAGGCGCTGCGGGAGAGCGAAGAGTTGCATCGCACGCTTGTCAGCTTATCCCCCGACGCTATCACGGTGGCGGACTTGAATGGCTGGCTCACCTTTGCTTCTCCCAAGGCCAGACAAATATTTGGACATTCTCCTGATGACGAAGTCCTTGGACGAAGTCTGTGGGATTATGTTGTCCCGGAAGAGCAGGAAAAGGCATATGCGAATATACTGGATCTGCTGACAGGAGGAACTTTCGCAGATCGTGAATACACTCTGATCAAACAGGATGGGACCCGCTTTATCGGAGAGATCAACGCTGCTGTCATTGATTGTTCCGACGGCAGCCCAATGAGAATGATCATCATTATCCGTGATATCACCGAGCGCAAGCGGGCAGCCGATGAACTCCTTGAATCCGAAAATAAGTTCAAGAGCTTTGCAGAAAATGCGCTTGCAGGCATCTATCTGCTACAGGACGGAGTTTTCAAATATGTAAGCCCAAAGTTCGCTCAAATGTTTGGCTACACGGTTGAAGAATGTCTGAACGGCTTGCATTACCGGAACCTGGTCTACAAGGAGGACTTGGCCAAGGTCGACGAACAGATCAGGATACGAACATCGGGCGAAGTCGAATTCATTCACTTTACCGCCAGGGGGCTGAAGAAAAGCGGACAGATTTTCCACGTTGAAGTTTATGCTTCCACAGGCAATTATAATGGAAGCCCGGCAGCCACGGGGACTATTCTGGACATCACAGACCGCAAGCGGACCGAGGAGGAAAGAAAGAAACTCGAGGAACAACTGTTCCAGTCCCAGAAGATGGAGTCAGTAGGGCGGCTGGCAGGAGGTGTGGCGCACGATTTCAACAACATGCTGGGAGTGATCATCGGCCGGGCGGAAATGGCTCTGCAAAAGGACGTCTCCAATGCCAAATTCCAGCACAATCTAAAAGAGATCCTCAAAGCGGGCCAGCGTTCAGCGGGCCTTACCCGGCAGCTGCTGGCCTTTGCCTGCAAACAGACCGCCATCCCGAAGATACTGGATTTGAACGACACGATCTCGGGCATGCTCAAAATGTTGAGGCGGCTCATCGCCGAGGATATCAAACTGTCCTGGCAACCGGGACTCGATCTATGGGAAGTCAAAATTGATCCATCGCAGGTGGACCAGATTCTGGCCAATCTTGTTGTCAATGCCCGCGATGCCATTTCCGGAGCAGGCGCCGTCACTATGATGACCCACAATGTTGCGATCGATGATTGCAATAAGGCCGAGATCTCCGAATTTATTCCCGGAGAATACGTCCTGCTGACCGTGAGCGACACCGGAACGGGTATGAGTAGGGAAGTACGCGAGAATATCTTCGAGCCTTTTTTTACCACCAAGGAAGTGGGCGTGGGAACCGGGCTGGGATTGTCCACCGTTTACGGCATCGTTAAACAAAACGATGGTTTCATTTATGTTGCCAGTGAATCGGGGAAAGGAACCACGTTTAAAATCTACCTGCCCCGGTTCGTGGCTGAAACCGCAGATGTCCCCTGTGAGGAGGTGGCCTGCAAGCCCCCGACAGGTACGGAAACCATCCTGTTGGTCGAGGACGATGAAGCGATCCTGAGCCTGAGCAAAATGATTCTCGAAAATCTGGGCTACACGGTCCTGGCTGCGCATAATCCGACCTACGTCTTTCATCTTGTCGAGGATCATCCGGGAGATATTCACCTGCTGATCACGGACGTAGTGATGCCGGAGATGAACGGGCGAGAACTGGCAGAACAGCTCATCACTGTCCGTCCGAACCTCAAGTGCCTGTATATGTCGGGCTATACCGCCGATGTGATAGCACGTCGGGGCATTCTGGACGAAGGAGTAAACTTCATTCAGAAACCTTTCGGCAGCGAAGTTCTTGCGGCAAGAGTCAGACAAGCGTTGGACCACTTGGAATAGATGGTCGTAAGATTTTAGATTTTAGATTTTAGATTGGATTATCAGGTCCTAACCAGAAATTCTGCGATCTTGAATTTGCAATCATAAATCTGGAATTCCTAATTGACGTCATTGAGGAGTTGACATGCGCAGGGTTGAAAATATCGCTGATATGCAGCGGCTGGCGGACACTTGGCGCGCCGGCGGAGAGCGTATAGCTTTCGTACCGACAATGGGCTTTCTCCACGAGGGCCACCTCGATCTTTTGCGGACTGCCCGGAAAATGGGGACTAAGAGCGTAATAAGTATTTTTGTGAATCCGACCCAATTTGCGCCCACCGAAGACTTCGAGAGCTATCCAAGAGATCTTGGGGGCGACCTCGATCTTGCAACCGAGGTTGGAACGGACGCAGCATTCATTCCCCCGGTAGATGAGATGTATCCGGAGGGGTTCCAGACATATGTGCATGTCGACAGGGTAACCGAAAACCTTTGCGGCAGGAGCAGGCCTATTTTCTTTCGCGGCGTCGCCACCGTGGTCTGCAAATTATTCCACGCCGTAAAGCCTCACATTTCGATATTCGGGCAAAAGGACTTTCAGCAGCTTGTGACTATCAAACGAATGGTCAAAGACATGAATATGGATATCGAAATTGTCGGCCACCCGATTGTCCGTGAAAAAGACGGCCTTGCCATGAGCAGCCGAAACACATATCTCACCCAGGAGCAACGGCCCGTGGCCCTGCGGCTCAACAGGTGCTTGAAGGAAGCGCAAAAGCTGGTCGATTCGGGAGAAAGAAACGCAGAGATGATTTTAAAGGCAGCCGGCGATTTGCTTACAACAGGTGGGGGGGCCACGGTCGACTATGCCAGGCTCTGCAACCCTGATACTATCGAGGACGTGGAAGTTATAAGCGGGCCGACTCTGCTGGCGTTGGCCGTTTGGGTAGGCAAGACGAGGCTGATAGATAACTGCCTCTTAAAGGCAATTAAGAATTAAGAATTAGGAATTAGGAATGAAAAAAACTTTAAATTATGGATTTAGGAATTAAGGAATTAATAACAAACTCCCAATTCAGCATCGGAATTTACTAATAGAGGGATTATTGTTTTTAATTCCTAATTCCTAATTGATCCCTCATGGCGTCTTAGCCGGGGTAACTCCTTCCGCATCCATTTTCTTCAGGTATTTTTCCGGGTCTTTGTTGAATAGCTCAAGGCAGCCGGTGCAGCAAAAATAGACGCGTTGGCCCTTATAGTCGGCAAAGATTTTTTCATCGACTTTTCCGCCCATGACCGGGCACGACGTCTGTGAGGCCGCGTATGAGATTACGGGCATGTTCCAGCCAAATGAGAGCAGCCCCAACGTTACTGCCAACAACACGATCAATTTAATCTTTCCCATGTTTTCTCCTCGGTTGAATTAAGACTGATTAGAAATCAGTCGCCGGTAGTCAAGTCCTTTTCCGGCGACTGACGACTGACGACCGACAACTGTTTCGAACGCCACACTTCATAGATCGCGGGATAAACGAGCAGTTCCATTATAAACGAGGTGAAAATGCCGCCGACCATCGGGGCGGCGATCCGCTTCATCACATCGGAGCCGGCCCCCGTGGACCACATTATCGGCAACAGGCCCATAAACATGACCGCGACGGTCATAAACTTTGGCCGGAGCCTTTTGACCGCTCCTTCGACAATTGCGTGGCGCAGGTCTTCTTTCGTTTTCATGAGTCCCTTGTCCCGCCTTGAGTAGTATGCGAGGTCAAGGTAGAGCAGCATGAATACCCCTGTTTCGGCATCGACTCCCACGAGCGCGATCAGGCCGACCCAAACGGCAATGCTAAAGTTATAGCCCAGCATATAGATGAGCCAGATTGCCCCCACGGCTGAAAAAGGGACCGCCAGAAAGATGATCAGGGTCTTTGCCGCCGACCTGGTGTTCATGTATATTAGCAGGGCTACGATCAGGAGCGTGATGGGTACGACAATAGTGAGCCTGGCTCTTACCCGGAGCATGTTTTCATACTGTCCGCTCCATACGAGCGTATACCCTGGAGGCAAATGGACGTGTGTGCCTACGACTTGCCTGGCTTGCTCAACGTAGCTTCCAACATCCCGTCCGGCGATGTTGACATTGACATACCCGCTGAGCCTTGCGTTCTCATCACGAATCATTCCGGGAGCCGTCAAAAGCTTTAAGTCCGCCAACTGGGCAATGGGGACCTGCGTGCCGCTTTCGGTGGCGATCATGGTCCTGTTCAACCGGTCAACCGTGCTTCGATAATCACGCAAGTAGCGGATGTTTATCGGATAGCGCTCCCGGCCTTCGACCGTGGTCGAAATGTTCTCCCCGCCGATTGCCGATGTAATCGTACTTTCGACCTGACCGACGGTTAGCCCATAGCGGGCAAGCTCTTCCCTTTTAATATCCACGTCGAGGAAAAAACCTCCGGTTGTCCGTTCGGCATAGACGCTGGTAGTCCCGGAAATATTTTTAAGAGTGGCTTCAATTTGGAGTCCTATCTGCTGGATTTTGCCGAGGTCGGGGCCAAGTATCTTGATTCCGACAGGAGTGCGCACACCGGTATCGTTCATGTCCACCCTTGCTTTGATAGGCATGGTCCAGGCGTTTACGACCCCCGGTATCTGCATGGCCTTATCCAGGCCGTTGGGTCCATAGATCAGGTCTTGGGTGCTGGGGTGGTCAGGCCATGCCGTGCACAGGATATTTTTGAGCCATTCGGGCGCCCAATCCGAATACCAGGTCGGAATTTTCGGCCACTCGGACTGTGGCCTGAGAACGATCACCGTCTCCATCATCGACAAAGGCGCCGGGTCGGTAGCCGTCTCGGCTCGCCCGGCCTTGCCGAAAACGCGTTCGACTTCCGGAAACGATTTCAGGATCTTGTCCTGGATCTGCAAGACCCGCTGGGCTTCGGTTACGGAAATGCCCGGGACAGTAGAAGGCATATATAGCAGCGTTCCCTCATCGAGAGGCGGCATGAACTCGGAGCCGATTCTTTCAAAAACTCCGATGCGGGGGGCAAAGGTAACCGCCACGACCAGGAAGGCAGCAAAAATTGTGGCCCACTTGTGTCTCAGGACGAATTCCACCATCGGCTGATAGATTCTCATCAGCGGGCGGCTTATCGGATGGTTCTCCTCGCTGTGGATCTTGCCGACCAGGACGGCGTTCACCATGCGCGCCAGGATCCTGGGGCGAAACGAGAAATCCTTCATGCGCGTGAAGAGCAGCCGGATGGCCGGGTCCAGGGTGATTGCCAATACGGCGGCAATGATCATGGAAAAATTCTTGGTGAATGCGAGGGGTTTAAAGAGCCTTCCCTCCTGGGCCTCCAGCACAAAAATCGGCATGAAGGAAACCGCTATCACCAGAAGTGCAAAAAAGCTCGGACCTCCGACCTCCTTCACGGCGCTAACGACCACATTCTTGAAATCTCCGACCCTGCCTCCAGTGTCCCAGTGCTCAAGCTTCTTATGTGTCTGCTCGACGACGACTATGGCGGCGTCCACCATGGCGCCTACGGCTATCGCAATACCGCCCAGGGACATGATATTTGCCGTAAGGTTCATCCCATACATCGGAATGAAGGAAATTATTACCGCAACCGGAATGGTGATAATCGGAATAATGGCGCTCGGAATGTGCCACAGGAAGACTAGGATCACCAAGCTGACTATGAGCAGTTCTTCCAGCAGCGTATGTTTGAGCGTATCGATCGACCGGGTGATGAGGTCGGCCCGGTCGTATGTAGTGACCAGTTCAACTCCCTTGGGAAGGTTGGGGGTGATTTCGGCCAGCTTGGCCTTGACCCTGTCTATGACTTTCAAGGCGTTTTCGCCGTAGCGCATGACAACGATTCCGCCCACAGTCTCGCCCTCACCGTCGAGTTCGGCGACGCCCCGGCGAATATCGGGCCCCATGACTACTTTGCCCAGGTTTTTGACCAGGATGGGCGTTCCGGTCGTGTCATTGGTCCCCACGACCACGTTTTCTATGTCGCTCAAATTTTTTACATAGCCTCTGCCCCGCACCATGTATTCACGGCCGGAAAACTCGACGAGCCGGCCTCCCACGTCGTTATTGCTCTGCCGAATCGCTTCTGTCACCTTTTCCATCGGCACTTTGTAAGAGATAAGGGCGTTGGGGTCGAGGTTGACCTGGTATTGGCGTACAAATCCCCCTATCGGAGCCACTTCGGCAACACCGGGCACCGACTGGATTTCATATTTTAAAAACCAGTCCTGGATTGAGCGCAGTTCCGCAAGATCATGCCCACCGGTTTTGTCCACGAGCGCGTACTCAAATACCCAGCCGATGGACGTCTCGTCGCGGGCGAGTTCCACCTGGACGTCACGCGGAAGTTTTGGAAGGATATTATTGAGATATTCCAGCGTTCGGGACCTTGCCCAATAGAGGTCGGTGCCGTCTTCAAAAATGACATATACGTAAGAGTAGCCGAAATCGGAAAAGCCTCGTATGCTCTTTACTTTCGGGACGCCCAGCATGGAGGTTATCAACGGGTAGGTAACCTGGTCCTCCATGATGTCGGGGCTTCGATCCCACTTCGAATAGATGATCACCTGCGTGTCGGAGGGGTCGGGGATGGCGTCAAGCGTGATATGGCGCATCGAATATATTCCCGCGGCAACCAATGCCGCGGTGAACAGCAGAACGAAGAATCTGTTGTTGGCGCAAAAATCGATGATTTTGTTGATCATGACTCTATTTCGCCCCGTCCCCCATGCCGCCGGTGGCGGATTTGAGCTGGCTCTCGGAATCGATCAGGAAGTTTGCCGACGTCACCACCCGGTCTCCCGCCTTGAGGCCGGCGAGCACGATCACTCGGCCGTCCACGCGTGGACCGGCGGTTATTTTACGGGGCTCGAAATAGCCGCCTTCCTTTGCCAGGAATACCATCTGGTTGACGCCCGAGTCCAGCACCGCTTCCTGCGGAATCGACAGTTTTTTCCCATAATCGAGTTTCAGCTCTACATTCGCGTACATGTCCGGCACGATCTTGTGACCGGCATTGTCGAGTTCGATCCTGAGTTTGAGTGTCCTCGTCTTTGGGTCCATTTCGGGAGAGCTGTAACTAACCCTGCCCCTGAAAATTTCTCCGGGAAAAGATGGAAAGGTGACCGAAGCCTCCTGTCCGAACCCGACCATCGGGATTTCATACTCGTAGACTTCAGCCTGGACCCACATAGTAGAATGGTCGGCGATGATAAAGAGGTCCGCTTCAGGGGCGACCTGCTGGCCCGGAAATACGTTACGGGCCATCACAAAGCCGTCCAGGGCCGAATAGAGCGTCAGAGACTTGATCGGAGCCCCCTGCCGTTCGATCTGATTGATCTGTGCCTCGCTTATGTCCCAGTATTTCAACCGCTCGCGGGTAGCCCTGTAAAGTGATTCGGAATTGGACGCGATGTCTCCGAATGTGCTGTTCTTTAGAATGTCCCTCGATTTTTTTGCGATCAGCAGCTCCTGCTGTGTGGCTACCAACTCAGGACTGTAGATGCTAAGAAGAGGCTGGCCTTTCTTGACTATCTTCCCGACAAAATTCACGTAAACCTTATCCACCCAGCCGGCAAATTTAGTGTGTATATGGTAGACCTTGGTTTCGTCGTGCGTGGCCACGCCCACGGCATGAATGGTCTTGGAGATCTCCATTTCGGCGGCTTCGCCGGTTTTTACTCCTATCAACTGCTGTTTTTCGGGACTTATCCTGACTGTCCCGTCAGGCATTTTACCCGCACCCGGCTGCTCCTCTTCGTAAATCGGGACCAAGTCCATTCCGCAGGGGGCCTTGCCAGGCTTGTCGGACTTATTGGAAGGATTCATGGGATCGACATAATAGAGGACCTTGGGCTCCTTTTTTTCAGGAACTGCCGGCTGCTCCTCTTCGTAAACCGGGACCAGGTCCATTCCGCAGGGTGCCTTACCAGGCTTGTCGGACTTGTTAGAAGGGTTCATCGGATCGACATAATAAAGGACCTTGGGCTCCTTTTTTTCAGAGACCCCGGAAGAGGCCATGCGGACGGCGTGCCAGTGGGAGTAGCCGAAGGCGCCAAGTGCCCCGAGCGCGAAGAATAGCAATGGAACAAAAAAAGAACGCCGTTTTCGTCGAACGGCGGGCTTGAGTTCGTCGGAATCATGAATTTTGCCGGAGCTCATCTAGGTGAATTCCTCCTCGGTCAATATGCTGGAATGGGCTGAAAGCAGATAATGGGCCAATTGAAACAAATCTCGATACTTAATTCAATCCCGCTCACGGTGAATATGTCCGCAACCAAAAAACTAATGACTCAGACAGGATTTGCAGGATTAAAAACGAAGAAATCTTGACAAAATTTCAAGAAACTCGATGTCAGTTACACGGATAAAGGAAAACGACCATGCAGAAATGATCGAACACCGCGTCCACAAGGTCTACTTCTGTGCCTTATGGGAAAGCCGAGGGCGAAATGAATTGAAAGTATCTTTCCACCTGTTGAAAGTTTCTTTCAACAACAACTATCCACAGATGACACTGATTACGCAGATAGAAGCATAATTTCTCGAAATTTTGTCAAGATTTTCAGTCCCGGCTACTGTTTTTCTCAGCGTCCTCTGCGTCTCTCAAAATCGACCGTGGCCCCCCGATCAAATCGTCGGATTGCGGCCGGGTTGTCAATAGGTGAGGCCGTTGTCTTTGTCATTGCAACATGATCTTGTGTCCATGGCATTTTTAATGCACAATAAATTTGTCGATTCTTATAGAAACAGTTCTTCATGATCCTGCGGGACACCCGAAAACCATGAAAAGGCGCACCAATAACCACAGATTTTTCTCGCCGCCGCCGAAGGCAGCGGCAAACTTGGCCGGCGGTCCCACCGCCTTCCACCGTCTCCGGCTATTTATGCTTTGCTTCTTTTGCTCCTTTTGCTTAGCTGCCCCCCTGCATGTTTTTGCTGAAGGCAGTGAACAACAGGCTTCTCCGGAAACAAAAGAAATTACCCTGGAAGAACTGATCAAAGCCGCGGCCGAAAACAATCCGGAAATTAAGTCGTCCGCACAGGCCGCAGCGGCCTCCAAGGCGAGGATTCCTGCGGCCGGCACTCTGCCGGACCCGACCGTTAAGTTCGAAACCATGGGTAACCTGATTCCTCCAACGCTCATGAAGGGCGATCCGTCTTCTGCGCGCACCTACGGCATTGAGCAGGAAATTCCTTTTCCCGGAAAACTCGGACTAAGGGAAAACATTGCTTCGGTTGAAGCCGAGTCGCAACGGCATAATCTTGAGCTTGTGAATTTCAAGGTTATATCTGAGCTCAAACAGGCATTTTTCGATCTGTACCTGGTAAACAAGACGATAGACGTATTATTTAAAAATAAGGAACTCCTCGATAATTTCGAAAATATCGCGGAATCGAGATACAAGGTCGGCCAAACGTCGCAGCAGGATGTTTTGAAAGCCCAAGTGGAAATATCCAAGGTGCTCGACAGGCTGCTTTCGCAGGGGGAAAAAAAACGGATAGCCGAAGCAAAAATCAACAGTCTTTTATATAGGCCTGCCGAGACTCCTGTGGGCAGACCCGCTGAATTTAAAAAGGCCGAACTCGCCTATTCGCTCGAAGATCTCACACAGCTTGCCCAGAGCAATTCCCCCGCCCTGAAGGTGTCGGAAAGCGAGGTCAGCCGAAAAGGGCAGGAGGTGGAACTTGCCCGCAAGGAATTTTATCCGGATTTTGCCGCCGGGTTCACATTTTTTGAAAGAGAAGAGAACCCGAACATGTACGGGTTGATGGTCAGCGCCAAACTGCCGCTCTATTTCTGGAGAAAACAGCAACCAGAACTCGATGCCGCCAAACTCAATCTTTCAAGCGCCACGAATACTCGTGAAAGCACCTTGTCAACGCTCCGGTACCAGGTAAGAGAAGCCTACACCACGGCGGCCACTTCAGAAAAGCTGGCCAACCTCTACGTATCCGCGATAGTTCCTCAGTCCAATCTTGCGCTTAACTCCGCCGTAGCCAACTACCAGGTCGGCAAAATTGATTTCCTTCAGTTGATCGACGCCTCTGTGTCGCTTCTGGAATACCAGCTCAAGTACTACGAAGCGATGGCCCAATTCCATAAGGCGCTCGCCCAGTTGGAGCCGCTGGTCGGAGTTGAGCTTGTTAAATGAGGCGCAGGCGTGGGGATTTCTCACGCGAAGGCGCGAAGGCGCGAAGGCGCGAAGGAAAACCCATCGGACAGGATTAACAGGATTTACAGGATTGGTAGGTTCAATTTTGACCGCAGCCCTGCCGATCCTTATCAGCTTTTCCTCCTGTGCCTCTGTACACCCCAAATATCCTAATTGTTTAGTTTAGAGTAATCTGCTTCCTCCCGGCTAGGAGCGCCAGTTACTGCTACTTAGACTGCTCGCATGCCGACGATACGCCCAGAGGCATGCTAATCGCCCGCTCAAGTTCCTCATCGTCAAGAAGCGCTGCTTCCTTCATCTTTTGCAGGAAGTGGTTTCGAGCATTCAGTGCCTGTTCGGGATGGCAAGCTGGATCATAGCTCCTGGGTGATCGCATCATTGCCATGAGGAGCACAACCTGTGAGTGTGAAAGATTGTCCAGCTTTTCTTCGAATAAGTTCCGTGCAGCCGCCTGTAGACCCCTGTGGCCGCTTCCCATCCAGACCAACGAGCCATAGGTATCGACCGCTTGATCGGCTGTCCAATGTCTAGAAATCCAGGTTGAAACAGCAGCTTCTCGAAGCTGAAACTTGAGATTTTTCTCATGGGGAAGCTTCCCCTCCTGTTGGAGCCTTCCTATATGGATTCTCGCTATTCGGGAGAGCAATAGCTCATCGGGCCGATTCTGTGGAAAGAACAACGAGATTATAAATGGGAACAAAGGATGCAAATCATGTTTTCGTTTTGCACCACATCCGAGCCAAAGAGCATCGCGTACCTGTGTGGGTATCGGTTCAGCGCTTACAGCCGGCAATTGCTTGGGAAGTAATATCCGATAGTAACCTTCAAGACCTACTAAGAGGAAAAGAGGGATTACGATCACCCCATATGCAATAAAACGTAGAACCAGCTTGGTCATTCTCTCCCCTTCGGAGCGCTCCTGAAATGCTGCAACCCAAGTTATGCCATACCCCTAATGAACGTCATCAGTCTTGGCCCAAACACGAGCAGACCAATAATCACTGCGCCTGCCGCCGATATGAGCACGGCCCCCGCGGCTACGTCCTTGGCCTTACCTGCGAGAGGGTGGAATTCGGGCGAGGCCACATCTGTCAGGAACTCAAACGCAGTGTTGAGAGCTTCGGCTGTCCAGACTGAAACGGTAGCCAGGGTAATCCAGCACCACTCGTCAGCCCGGAGGCGAAAGAACAAGCCGGCCGCCACGACCAATATGGTTGCGGCTGTGTGCACCCAGGCGTTGTGCTGGGAGCAGAACACTGTGCAGATGCCCTGTACGGCGCACCTGATGCTTCTGATTCTGCCGCTGAAACTTAAGATCTGACCGTTGTTGTCCACTAATTTTTCGCCTTTTTCTGAGCCCTCTGTGTCTCTGGGTTGGATTTTCGAATCCTGACCTGACAATCGGCTAATCTGCGATATAATAAACCAGGCAAAAAGCCGGCGCACTTTTTTTATATTTTCTGCCAATCTGCCGAAAGGAAGTCATGAACCAGGACCACTTGGACACCATCTCCCGTGAAATGAAAATCCAACCACGCCAGGTGCAGACTACGGCCAGTCTCCTGGAAGAGGGCGCCACCGTACCGTTTATCGCCAGGTACCGCAAGGAGGCGACCGGTTCTCTCGATGAGACGTTCGTTACGGCCATTCGCGACCGGCTCGCCCAGTTGGATTTGCTCGATAAGCGCAGGGGCTCCGTTTTAAAGTCTCTGCGGGAGCAGGAAAAGCTTACCGATGAATTGGAAAGCAAAATACTTCAGGCCGAGACGCTTGCGGAAATCGAAGATATCTACCTGCCTTTCCGGCCCAAACGGCGCACCAGGGCGGCCATGGCCAGGGAAAAAGGACTGGAGCCGCTGGCCCTCGTGCTGTTTGATCAAAGTCCGGCAGTCGATCCTCTGGCGCAAGCTCAAAGATTTATAAATCCGGAGAAGGAAGTCGCGTCCGTGGAAGAGGCGCTTTCCGGGGCACGGGACATCATCGCCGAATGGGTAAACGAGAACGCGGATTGCCGTTCAAAGCTCCGGGAGCTGTTTTCCGAAAAAGGGATGCTGCGGTCCAGGGTCGCTCCGGGCAAGGAGGCGGAAGGGGCGCAATACCGCGACTACTTCGACAGGGAAGAAACACTCAAGGGGGCGCCGTCGCACAGAATACTGGCGGTTCGGCGCGGCGAGAAGGAAGGTTTCCTGACCGTGCGCATCGAGCCTCCCGAGAAGGAAGCCTTGAGCCAACTTGAATCGATTTTTATCAAAAATGATTCGGCGGCGTCCATGCAGGTCCGGGCCGCCGTTCAGGACAGCTATAAAAGGCTGCTTTCGCCTTCGCTTGAAACCGAAATGAAAAACGAATCCAAACTCCGTGCGGATAGGGAAGCCATCCAGGTTTTTGCCGACAACCTGCGCCATCTCCTGATGGCCCCTCCGCTGGGTTTTAAGAAGGTAATGGCGATAGACCCGGGCTTTCGCACCGGGTGCAAACTGGTCTGCCTGGACCCGCAGGGAAAGCTCGTCCATTCTGAAACCATTTACCCGCACACGGGACCGCAGGTATTGGAAAAGGCCGGCGAGCGCATCCGGCTTCTTGTTGAAAATTGCGCGACTGAAGCAATTGCTATCGGCAACGGCACCGCCGGCAGAGAAACCGATTCATTTATCCGGGGGCTTGGCCTGCCGCAGGGCATCCAGGTTGTCATGGTCGATGAGAGCGGCGCTTCGATCTATTCGGCATCCAGTGTTGCGCGCGAGGAGTTTCCCGATCACGATCTCACCGTCCGCGGGGCGGTATCGATAGGAAGGCGCCTCATAGATCCCCTGGCGGAACTCGTAAAAATCGATCCGAAATCAATCGGGGTAGGCCAGTACCAGCACGATGTGGAACAGGCCGAGTTGAGAAAGGGCCTGGACGACGTTGTGGTGAGCTGTGTGAATGCGGTTGGAGTCGAAGTCAATTCGGCAAGCCCCCAGCTCCTGTCTTACATATCGGGGCTCGGTCCCCAGCTTGCCGGAAATATCGTCTCGTTCCGTGAGAAAAATGGACCATTTCGCAAAAGAGAGGAATTGAAAAAGGTTCCCCGCCTCGGTCCCCGCGCATTTCAGCAATCAGCCGGATTTTTGCGCATATCGGATGGCGAATGCCCGCTGGATGCAAGCGCCGTCCACCCTGAGTCCTACCCGATCGTCGAGAAGATGGCCGGGGATTTGGGCCGTTCGGTTTTGGACCTGATGCGGGAGCAATCTCTTCGCGAAAAAATCGACCCGGCGCTCTACGTGACGGAGCAGGCGGGAATCCCCACCCTGGTCGATATTCTGTCGGAACTCTCCAAGCCGGGCAGAGATCCCCGAAAAGCATTCGAAGAATTTTCATTTGCCCCGGGGATCGAAAAGGTGACCGACCTGGAACGCGGCATGAAACTGCCCGGAATAGTGACCAATGTCACTGCCTTTGGCGCTTTTGTGGATATAGGAGTCCACAGGGACGGCCTGGTCCACGTCAGCGAACTCTCCGACAGGTTCGTAAAGGACCCCCGGCAGGTGGTGCAGGTGCATCAAAAGGTATCAGTGACCGTGCTCGATGTGGATCTGGAAAGAGGGCGCGTGTCGCTTTCCATGAAATCCAGCCCGCCAATGGCCGCCGGTGCTGGAGGGGTTCAGCCGGCAGTTGGGCAGGCAAAGACCGGAAAGGGAGATTCTTATGAAACCAGGATCGAACGCCCCAAAAATCGTGTCGATCAAAAAAAGGGCGGTTTCAACAATCCTTTCGAGAAAGCGTTCAAGAAATAGTGGAGTGGGAGAAGTTTTCTGTGCTGCTTGAAGAAGTGGAGCGTAGGCTTGGCTTGGCAGATTAGTTTTACACCGCAGGCCGAAAGGGATCTTAGAAAGATTGATTTTAAGAACGTATCAATCGCTAAGTCCGCGATTGTGCCTCAGAGCGCCACGGGAGTAAGTGCATAGAGGCGTGATTGCCGTGCGGCTTGCTTTAGGTCCCCTCTGCGCAAGGCCTCCTTTACGTCGTCCAACTTCTGCGCATCATCCAGCGATAAATAAGGTGACCATCCCTCGTCGGTGTAGATTAGTTCTACATCAACTTCGGCAACGAATTCACCTTCATGGACAAGCTTTGTGTGTTGTCTTTTTCTCACGCTTTTCTCCTGAGAAAATCTTTTGACCAACGACGTGGGTCCAGCCTGTAGCCGGTAACCACCGCCGCCGGCGAAGCAGTCCCTTTCGGAATGCCCCAGACCACATGGATTGGACCACCCTCAGCGTCCCTTTGAAGCACGAGGACGCAAGGGCCTTTAGGGTAATCGGGATAATTTTCAATCACTACGGCGGTAGCAAGACCCGCCAGTATATCCTTCAGGGGAATGTCATCAGCAGCCAACTCGTCATAACCATGGCTAGATATCAGCACCTCCCTTTGGTTCACCAGATCAAGAACTCTTTCGAGCGTTTTACTCACAAAGTAAATTTAACCTCTTCTCCATTGAGTTGCTTCTTGGGCTCAGGCATTTTCTACATCCCGCTCTACTGAATCGTATCTTAGCTCAAAGTTAAAGAGAAATCTAACGCAACTAACAAGAAGTATTGCAAAAAGGCCCGGCGCTGGGGTTAACCCTTCATTGCGTGCCAGACACTGTTTCCTCCTCCTTTCCCTTGTCTCCATAAGCCATATAGTAGACAACCGGCACTACGATAAGTGTAAAAAAAGTCGAAACCGCTATACCGAAGATCAATGCCCAGGCGAGGCCGGAGAAGATCGGGTCGAGGGTGATCGGCCATGCCGCCAGCATCGCGGCAAGAGAGGTCAGGAATATGGGTTTTGTTCTTAGCGCCCCGGCCTCGATAAGCGATCTTTTGAGGGGTTTCCCTTCCTTTATGCGCTTTTCGACGAACTCGATGAGCAGGATCGCGTTTCTTGTGGCTATGCCGGACAGAGCGATCATACCGATCATGGCCGTGGCGGTGAAATAGACCGGGTTGCCCCATCCGCCCACCGGCTTAGCCGTGAAGAGGTTAAGGAGCCAAAAGCCCGGCAGGATGCCTATTACCGAAAGGGGCAGGGCAATGAGCTGAATGGCCGGAAGGAGATAGCTCTGAGTCTGGTACAACAGCAGCAGGTATATCCCGAGCACCGCTATTCCGAAAGCTATCCCGAGGTCGCGAAAGACCCGCAAAGTGATGTCCCATTCCCCTTCACCCGACCAGATCACGTTCACTCCCTTCAGTTCCGGAGAATGTTCCACTTTGTCTGACAGGGTGAGCACGGCATCGGGGGGAGGCAGTCCGGCTGTCTCTCCAAAAACGTACACGACAGGATCGAGGTTCTTGTGGTAGATGGGCTGGTCGATGGTGTCATTGAAAAACGTTCCCAGTTCCGACACAAACACCCGGCCGCCGTTGCTTCCGGTTATCATCAATTGTTTCAAATCCGCCCGGCGGGCTCGTTCATCTCTTGGAAGGCGAAGTTCGATATTGACCGGATGGACTTCGTTATCGATTCGAAGCGAAGTGGGACTCGAACCAAGGACCGTTCCCTGAAGCGCGTCTGCGATTTGCTGATCGGATATGCCGTTCAGGGCGGCTTTCGTTCTGTCAACCTTGAAGACGGTCTTTGGCTGAGGAGCCACCAGGGTATCGTCTACGTCCACAATTCCGGGTGTCTGTTCCATTATGCGCCGCACATCCTTCGCCGAATCGGCAATTTGCTCGTAAGGCTCGCCCAGACTGCCGTGAATCTCGGCGACTATGGTAGCTATAACGGGAGGTCCCGGCGGCACTTCCACTATCTTTGTGTTTGCCCCATGCCGTTGGGCTATTGCCTGGAGATCGTTTCTTATCCTGAGAGCAAGTGCGTGACTCTGGAACTCTCTTCTCTTCTTGCCCACAAGATTTACCCTGACCTCGGCATATCTTGGACCCTGTCTCAAATAGTAGTGGCGCACCAACCCATTGAAATCCACGGGACCCGCAAGCCCCGAATAGCTCATAACGTCGGTAGCTTCGGGAAGCCCGATGAGATATCCTGCGATATCGTGGGCGGCGGCTTCGGTTTTCTCGAGCGTGGTCCCCTCGGGCATGTCAATAACGACATAGAACTCGTTCTTGTTGTCGAAGGGAAGCATCTTGAGCGGGACTCTGTGTGAGAATACAAGCCAAACGGCAAAAGCCATCAGCACCCCGATCAGTGCAATGAGGCCCAAACGAAGCCTGCGGTCTTTGAACATGGGACCCAGAATCCGGCTGTAGCCCTTGAAGAAGGGGTCCTCTTCCAGTGTGTATGCGCTATGGGCGGCATGGCCGTAGCTCCCTCTCAGCATGTGAAGTGAAAGCCACGGAGTTATGGTGAAGGCGACCAGCAGGCTCAGGAGCATAGCCACCGGGACGTTAAGCGCCATGGGCCTCATATAGGGACCCATCATGCCGGTGATAAAAAACATCGGCACAAAGGAGATTATAACAGCCAGTGTCGCCAAAATGATGGGGGGCCGAACCTCGTTAACCGCGCTAACTACCGCGTCGAAGGGCTTTTGTTTTCGCATCGCAAAATGGCGGTGGATATTTTCGACGTCCACTATAGGGTCGTCAACGACCAGGCCAAGGGCGAGAATAAGTGCAAAAAGGGTCACGCGGTTGATTGTGTAACCAAGCAGAAGGTTTAGAAGCAGGGTAAAGCTGAAGGTGATCGGGACGGCAAGGGCGATGATTATCCCCTCCCGCCAACCAAGGGTGTAGGCCAAAAGAAGCACCACGATGGCTATCGCCACAAGAAGGGCTTCTACGAGATCGTTTACTTTTTCATCGGCAGTGCGCCCGTAGTCTCTTGTGACGCGGAGGTGAACACCATCGGGCAGGGCCTTTTGAGCGAACCGTTCGGCTTCCTTGCGGACCTCCTCGGAAACCCATACGGCATTTGTTCCCTTGCGTTTGGCCACAGCAACCGTTACAGCAGCATAGTCCCTGTGCAGTTCTATATCGGAAGGCCGGCTACGCCCTTGTGCAGCCGGGTCCATATGCGAAAAAGCCCTGTCTGCAAATGAAATCCTGGTATAGTTGGCTGCCTCGCCGGGACCATCCTCTAAGGTGGCCACCTCCTTCAGGAAGATCGGTTTCATGTTTGAAACGCCGACTACAAGGTTTCTCACTTCCTCAACCGTTGAGAGAAAACGGCCTGCATCCAGTCGAACCACACTGTCGCGCTGTATGAGATCGCCTGCCGGAAGGGCGACATTTGCCGCTTTGAGTGCCCGTTCAACTGCGTCGATTCCTATACCCATTCCAGCCATACGCTGCGGAGAAAGGTGAACCGAGATTTGTCTCTGTCTTCCGCCTACTATATAGGTTGTTCCGGCGTTTTTGACTCCCTGAAGACGTATTTCAAGCTCCTCGGCCAGACGGCGGAGCTCAAAATCGCTGGATCGGTCGTCTCCGTAGAGGGTGAGATTTACGATGGGAACATCATCTATTTCAACCGGCTTTATCACCCAGCCGGTAACTCCGGGCGGCACCTGGTCGATATTGGAGTTGATCTTGTTATAGAGCTTGATCCAACTGCGCTCCCGGTCCTCGCCCACATAGAACCGGACGGTAACGATGGCCTGTGACGGGTAACTGGTGGAATAGACGTATTCCACGCCGTCTATCTGGTAGAGCAGTTTTTCAAGCCGGGTGGAAACCTGGCGCTCCACCTCGCGCACCGATGCCCCGGGCATGTTGACTAATATATCGGCAATGGGCACCACGATCTGCGGGTCTTCTTCGCGGGGCGTGACCAGGAGCGCCGTAGCGCCTGCAACAAGACTTATGAGGATGAGGATGACCGAGAGGTTCCCGCGAAGAAAGGCCACCACTATCCGGGTCATCCAGTTGTGCGTCGTTTCTTCTACTTCATCCATGCTTGTCTTTCGTTTTCCAGGAGCAAGGTGCAGGAAGCTGGAAGAAGACCGCTTGCTTGCTTCCCGCTTCCCGCTCCTTATTCTTCGCTTTGCGCTTTCTGCACCGATACATCTTCACCCTCACTGAGTCCCGAGAGCACCTCGATCAGTGGTCCCCTGGTCCGGCCGACCGTTATGAATCTTCTTGAGGGCCGTCCGTTGAGGCCGACAACGTCTGTCAGGCACAATTGGCCGACCTCCCGAACCGCACGGGCGGGGATAACCAGTGCGTCATAGGTCCCATACGGGACGTATATTCTCGCAAAAAGGCCACTTACAAGACCGGGGGAAGCAGGAAGGCCGATTTTCACCAACATCGTGCGGGTAGCCGTGTCGGACTGAGGGACGATTTCCCTTATTTCTCCCTCCATGGTACTGTCCAGTGCGTCGATTCCGACTTCTATATGCTCTCCGATCTGAAGATGAGGAACAAGCGATTCAGAAACGATTGCGTGGACTTCGGCCTGCGAGGGCGCATCGAGAAAAAAAACGGGTTGGCCGGGCGCAGCCATATCACCGGCGTTTATCATTTTCTTTACCACACGACCTGAAAAAGGGGCCTCGATTATGGTGTAGCTGAGCATCACCCGGGCTTCCTTTACCGCTGCTTCGGCTTGCTCCCTCTGTGCCCCCAGCCGTGCTATCTCTCCTTGGGCCGCCTCGACCTCCTGGGTCGCAGAGCCGGCCTGAGCACTGGTAACATCCCGCTGTGCCCTGGCATTCTGGGCCTGCTGCTCGGTGGCGGCCCCGTTTTTTAAAAGATTTTCATAGCGCCGATAATCCAATGACGCTTTTTCCTGGTTCGCTTTTGATGCCGAAACCTGATCCTGGGCTGCCCGCAGTTTCGCCCTGGCCCCGTCTATGGCATGAAAAACCGCATCAACCTGCCAATCGGCCTGGCGAAGTTTTGCCCGGACGTCCCGGTCGTCAAGCGTGGCAAGCACTGTTGGATGTCCGGCCTCGGGTCCGCTAACCCGGTCACCTTCCTTTACCCGGATTTCCCTCACCTCGGCCATGAGACGGCTGGATACCTGCGCTTCGCTTCCGGATCGAATGGCTCCGACCTGCTCGATCATAAGGGGAAATGTTTTGCGTTCCACCCTCTCAGTTGCCGGCTTTTGCTGAGACGGTTCATGCCCGGCGGCCTCAGGTCCCACCTTTTTTACGAACCCCCCGGCAAGCCAGGACATCAGGACGATAAGGACCGCGAGCGCGCCGGCCCCCTTGCCGATAGCAAGAACTCTTCTTTTTCTATCTGTTATTGAATCGCTTTCAGGCATTCTTAACTCCAAACATTATTTCACAGCGCGTCGATTACCCGTTTGAGTTTTTCGCGGACAAGCTTTGCTTTCTCAAGAAGTTGAGGGTTCGCAACGGCTTGCATGGAAGCGACGGGATCGATTGCGGCCACTTCGGTATTGCCCGAGCCGGCATCCTGCACGATAACATTGCACGGCAGCATCGTGCCGATCTTGTCTTCCAGCTTCAAGGCCTCGTAGGCCAAACCGGGAATGCAGGCCCCCAGGATGCGATAAGGCCGGAACTCCTGGTTCAACTTGACCCTCAGAGTCTCTTTTACATCAATCTGTGTGATTATGCCAAAACCCTCCAGCTTCAAAGTTTCAATCGTGTGCTGAACCACTTCTTCGAAAGGCGACGGCAGAATCTTGCTAAAGTAATAGCTCATAATTTACTCCTTTTGATATGCCGGACCCGATACTGTTGAGCCTTCCTCGAACCTGCGTTGGCCCCAGTCCGGGCATCTCCGGGAAAGCATCACAGACCCTTCACCCGCATTTTCAAACTCCATCATTTGAGAACCCTGATAATGCGCGAACAGGGACTGAGCAAGGGCAATGTAGTTGATTTTAGTCCAATTATTGAAAGAAGGGACAATGGATGAGCTTGATTTTGATTGCTAATTCCAAATTCCTGATTCCCAATTCGTAATTATGAAGTGTTTGCCCTCCGGCGATTGAAAATGTTACGGTCATAAGAAATGCCCGATTTTCCATTCTTCAAGGAGGCCGTTAACCCAATGGCTGATAAAGCCTCATCCCGTGTGCCTGTGTCCAGAACGGACGGTATCAGGGTCGTCCTGCTGTACGGCATCTTTGCGAGCCTTTGGATTCTGCTCTCCGGCAGGTTGGTGGAGTTGCTTTTCCACGAGCCGAACCGGATCATTCTGGCCGGCATGCTCATGGGTGGGCTGTTTGTTGCCGTCACCTGCCTTCTGCTCCACAGGGCGATGCGTGGTAATTTGATGGACATATTCGGCATTTCCCGCAGGACGACCGAGTTGATGCGGGCTGAAGAGGCCCGGCGGGAGAGTGCGGAAATCAATAGCGCTATCATCGATCAGGCAAAAGAGGGCATTGTGCTCGTCGATTGTGAAACGCTCCGCTTCGTCGACTTCAACGATGCGGCCTGCAATAGCCTGGGGTATTCAAGGGAAGAATTTGCAGGGCTCTCGCTTTTCGATATCCAGGGGGGCCTGACGCTAGACGAGTTCACACAGCGTGTCCGGGATATAGTGAAAGCGGAGTATTCAAATTTCGAGAATCAACAGCGCCGCAAGGATGGCACTATATGTGATGTTCTGGTGAGCAACCAGGTCATTTGCGTTCGCGACCGCAAGTACCTTGTGGTGCTATGGCTGGACATCACCGAGCGCAAAAACGCGCAGAATGCGCTCCATGAGAGCGAACTTCGCCTCAGAACCATTTTGCAGACGGTCAATGGCGGATTCTGGCTGATAGATAACGACACTGGAACCTTGGATCTCAATCCGGGCATGAGCGCCATCCTGGGCAGAAATCGAGAAGATGTCCTCGGCAGGAAGATCTTTGATTTTGTCGATGATGAAAATATGGCCATCTTCGAGCATCAGATAAGACTGAGGGCCTGGGGAGAAATAGGCGCATATGAGATCGCCCTCTCTCGCCCTGATGGGTCAAAGGTCCTGTGCCAGTTCAATTCGACGCCGCTCTGGGACGGGTCGGGGACCAAGGTTGGCTCGTTTGCCATGGTGAACGATATCTCCGAGCGCAAGCGGGCTGAAAATGCACTTCGTCAGAGCGAAGCGAGGTACCGGGAATTATTTGCCGCCGTATCGGATGCAATTGTTGTTTTTGACGCCGATACCCTCCGGTTCATCGATATGAATGAAAGCGCTTTGCGTTGCTACGGCTATACGCGGGAGGAATTTCTAAACCTGAAAAAGGCGGATATCCTCGCAGACCCTGAGATCTCAAGAAAATCAGAGGAGGGAACGGCGGCCGGACAAGAGTTAAGAGCACCGTTGCGCTACCATCGTAAAAAAGACGGCACCGTGTTTCCCGTTGAAATATCGTCTGTACGGTTCCTGTGGCGTGAACGGGCGCTTGTCTGTGGTGTCATTAGAGACATCACCGAGAGAAAGCGTGCGGAGAGGGAAAAGGAAAAGCTCGAAGTGGAGCTTAATCAGGCTCGGAAGATGGAAGCCATTGGACTTTTGGCCGGGGGCATTGCCCATGATTTCAATAACATGCTTGCTGCCATCATGGGGTTCACTGAGCTGAGCCTGCTCAAACTTAAAGGGGACAACCCGGTTCGGGGGAACCTTGAGCAGATATTGAAGGCGGCTTCGCGCGCATCGGAGGTCGTGAAACAAATTCTTACTTTTACACGTCAAGGGGTGCTGGAACGCAAACCGGTAAGAATAGCTCCCATTGTTCAGGATGCTCTGAAACTCCTGCGCTCTTCATTGCCGTCGACAATCGAAATTCGCCAGGAAGTTGCACTCAGTCCCGGCGAAGATGTCGTTCTGGCCGATCCCGGTCAGATCCATCAGGTGCTGATGAATTTCGGCACCAACGCCGGCCATGCGATGATAAGCAAAGGGGGCACTATGAGCGTGAAATTATCGGTAATCACCGATGCATCACAGGTCTCAGTAAATCCGGGTTTGAAAGCTGGGCCCCATGTGTGCATCACTGTGAGCGATACAGGTCATGGGATGGATTCGGCAGTGCTCGATCGCGTATTCGATCCTTACTTCACCACCAAGGGACCGGGGGAAGGAACCGGCCTCGGGCTTTCAGTGGTTCAGGGGATCGTCAAAAGTCATAACGGAGCAATCACCGTAAGAAGCGAACCTAGGCAGGGTACCACCTTTTCCGTGTTTCTACCCGGAATTGAAAAGGCAGACGTGGAAGTCTGCGAAGCATTCCATATCCCTCCGGCCGGCAGTGAGCGAATACTTCTGGTTGACGACGAAGAAGCCCTAGTGGATTTGGGCAAGGAAATATTGGAGACGCTTGGCTACCAGGTCACTGCCATGACAAGCAGTCTGGATGCGCTGGAAATTTTTCGAGTACAACCTTATGCTTTTGACCTGGTCATAACTGATATGACGATGCCGTCCCTTACAGGCAGAGAACTCGCAAAAAAAATCATCGCTCTTCGTTCGGATACGCCTATCATTTTGTCTACCGGCTTTTGCGATCTGGTCAATGAAAAACAATCCAAGGAGGCAGGGATACTGGAATTTATTATGAAGCCTTATGAAATCCGCACACTCGCGTGTGCTATCCGAAAAGCTTTGGAGCAAAGATAAGCTAAGATACCGGCTCGATGTTTGGGCGTTCCCTATCGCTTCCGGCCAGACCGGAAACAATCAGGGAGGCTATTTCATCTCCGGTGGCATTACCTTTCGTCAGGAAATGACTCGCCCCGTTGCGGAATGCGGCTTCCCGGTATTCAGGAATGTCGTAGCTCGTAAGAATGATAATCTCGGTGTCTGAATTTGTGCTTTTGATGGCCCTGGTGATTTCCAGGCCGTTTCGTCCAGGCAGCTTGATGTCCATGAAAATCAGCACAGGTTCAAGCTCTTGAAACTTTGCCAGCGCCTCTTCACCATCGGCTGCTTCTTCAATCACCATTGCGGGAAATCGTGTAGTCAGAACGTTTTTTAGAGCATCGCGGAAAATTGGATTGTCCTCAACTATTAAAACATGGCACATTTTTACTCCCCACCAATCAGAATGTCATCTCTCGCTCGGCTTTTACTACCGCAATCGGCGGAGGAGGTAAATACACACTATCCTGTAAATGCGGACTACATGAACTTCCCAAAACCTTCTAAAAGTGAAATGATAACCGGGTGCGGATCTTTGGGACTGCAATCGGGAGCGCATGCGATCGGAAACCGGCAGGGTGATAAAAAGGATTGAAATTCCCACATCAGGGCGAAAAGCCTTGTAGACGAAGAATTAAAAGGGGCCAGGCATGGAAAGAAAAATGATGCCGGTAGCACCGCTCATGATAGAGCACCGGCTTATTGAGAGAATGATCAAGGCGATTTCAAATGAACTCACCCACATCGAAACGACCGGGGAGATCAATCCGGGATTCGTTGACATGGCGGTCGATTTTATTCGAACCTACACTGACCATTGTCATCATGGAAAAGAAGAAGAGATCCTTTTTAGAGACCTCCAGGACAAACCGCTTTCGGAAGACCTCAGGGTAACATTGAATGAGTTGATCGAGGAACATCGGAAGGGAAGACAGATGGTCGCGGAATTGGTTGCGGCCAAGGAGGAATATATCCGGGGCAGGCGCGAAAGCGTCTCCAGAATAGTGGCCTGTATGCGCTACCTGGTCGATTTTTATCCCGTGCACATCGAAAAGGAGGACCAGCATTTTTTCCTGCCCTGCATGCGCTATTTTACCCAGGATGAAAAAGACGCCATGCTGCAGGAGGAATACGATTTCGACAGAAATCTCGTCCACGACAAATACAGAACAATTGTGGAAAACGTTGAAGGAGCCACGGCCGGCAAGAAAGCATGATGCCGTCAGGGATACATTAATTCAGGACAATTGAGGTTGGTTATGGGTCTTCCGGGCAATCTACTCACCACGGCAATGGCGGTTATGCCTCACAGGGATGTGGACCGCGCTCTTCGCGCAGCCCTGTCTCTCGACGTCCCCTTCTGGCCGCAGCTTCCGTTATTGAGCTACTATGAAGATATGTATGTCCAGGCAGCGGAACACTTTCCGGGCATCCAGGCGGACATGGAAAAACGTACGATTCGATTTTCCATGGAGAAATTCATTGCCGAGTTGGAGCAGGCCTTGGCTCATTTCGATGAACCGGAGTTCTTCGATGTCAGCGAGACCTACTCAAGTGTTTACCACCAATTTTTAAAGATGGATTTATCTTCGAGGCCCGCGATTCGCGGACAACTCGAAGGCCCGATTAGCTTTGGCTTAAATGTAGTCGACCAGGACAAAAGGCCCATTCTCTTTGATGATACGGTGCGCTCTTTCATGCTGGATTTCATGGCAAAGCGCATCAACGCCCAGTTGAATCGTCTTAAGGCGCTCAACCCCAATGCCTTCATGTTCGTGGACGAACCCGGGCTGCAATATATATTCAGCGCTATGTCAGGATACGACAGCATAGCCGCCAAAAGAGATATGGAAGCTTTTTTCTCCTGTGTCGAGCGGCCCCGAGGAGTACACCTGTGCGGGAATCCGGACTGGGATTTCCTCCTGGGATTGGACCTCGATGTACTTTCCCTGGACGTTTACTCTAACGGTGAAATTTTCGTTTCCTACGCAAAATCAATTGCGAAGTTTCTCGAAAGGGGTGGCCACCTTATCTGGGGGATTGTTCCGACCAACTTCGAGCCATTTGAAAAAGAAAGTATAGAGTCACTGGAAAAGCGGCTTTTGGATTATTGGCAGATATTGGAGCGCAGTGGAATCGACCGCCGGTTTCTTATCTCTCGGAGCATGCTCTCCCCCGCAACCTGCTGCCTGGTAAATCCGGACGGCGAAGCCACTGTCGAAAGCGCCTTCGAAACAGTAAAGGCGCTTTCGCAAAGGCTTCGGGAGCGCTTTGTACTTTGAATGGCGCACAAGGTGTCCAGGCCTGAAAACCCCTCTGCTCCTTCGGACGGCTTCCATCTGAGGGGGGAGCAGCAAACTCATTATGCGTATGGAGTTTCCTTCTCAGGCGATAGTGGTACTTGCGCAGCCTCAGTGGCATCGATAGAGCTTCGTAGCACTACTCTTTGACTTGTCGCCAACCGGGCCTTTTCTAGCCAAGCAGCCAGCAGGGAAGTGTCGGCCGTGGTGATGTCCATGATGAGGTTAAAGTCTTCGCAGAATGCCCTGGCCTTGGCCAGAAATGCTTCCCGTGGCTCGACGCCGGTGTCGATGAAGAGCCCCCGCCGGTAGTGGGTGAAGAGGCGACGGGCCATCTCCATCGGATCCCGGCCGTAGCGGGCGGCCCTCTCCAGCTTGAGCTCCTTGATGACCATTTGGGCTCCTACCTCAGCCCACCCCGGGGACATAAACCAGGTCCCGACCTCCCGGCGGATCTCTTCGGCGTAACGTTCAGGGGTCAGCAGCAAGCTGATGCAGTCATCGACCTGGGGCAGGATGACCGGGAAGTCGAACTCTTCATCGAGTCCCCGCAGGGACTGGCAGTAACCGTAGCCCAGGAAAACGGCGTCTACTTTCACTCCCAGCGTACGTATCTCCTCTCGCAACCGCTCCAACATTTTCTGCGGATAGATGTGCAGGGCGGCATCGAGATAGATCACCTCGGCAACCTCCGGAACTGAGTTCAGGACGCGGTCGAGCTCGGGTTTCAGTACAGTGCAGGCGATAACTCCAAGTCGCATGTGCAAATTCTCCTTCAGTAGGCCGGCAGGCCCGAGGCCGAGGCCGTCAGTTTGATTTCCAGAAAAACCTGATCCCCCCATCCACTAGCCAGCGGTATAGTCAGCTCCTCCTTGGCCACGCTCACCTCAATCTCCCTTCCCCCCCCTTCCTGGGCTCGCCTCCTGGCGATCTTCCGAGAGTGTTCTTCTCCGACAGCCAGAGCTTCCTCCAAGGTATTGAATCGATACTGGACGTCCATGGCCGTGAGATGGAAACCGTCCAGTCTGTGGGGTCGGATGGTCACTTCTGCCCGTGCCACGACCCGTCCTGTGATGGCGCCGAAGGCATTGGCGACCTCGGCGTGTTCAGGGATGATCAATCGGGTTCCCAATTTGGTCGTCGCTTCGGGTAGAAAGGCTTTGACCGGCGCCCCAACGCCGATCACGGGACGATCGAGGCGAACCCCCAAAGCAACTCCGGAGCGTTCCGGCAGACGCAACAGCAGATCGAGAAACTCAAGGTTACCAGGGGACCAGCAGCGAGTGAAGGATTTGTATTCCTGAAGCGCTTTTGCCGTAATCTGCAAAGAGAGGACGGCGGTGATTTCATCCGTCAGACGATCCAGGAATTTTCCACGGTCCATTCCCATGCGTTGCGCCAGGATGTCCGCTCCGATATTCGAAGCGTCTTTATCCCAAAGGTCGAGGGTCCCTCTGACGTGGAGGAGATCCGTGGGGGTAAAAGAGACCTCGGCGAGAAGACCGAGGGCGACAAGGCGATCAAGAGAGACAAGCTGGCCAATTTCTTGGGCAATTCGGTCACGGTGCAAAATATTCCCGTCGAGAGCGTCAAAGAGCGCTCTTTCATAGCGGGAGAGTGCGAACTGGGGCCTTCTGATTAGAGTAAAAAAATCGAGATCCGTTTCTGATTTTTTCCCCTGCCGTCCATTGAGTTCCCGAAGCGTCCGCAAAAACCGGGGAGCGATCCTGCCAGCAGCACAAAGAGGAAGAGCCCTCCGCGGGCCAATAAGTAGCCTGCCTTCCGACTGCACCTCGACCCGACTGTCTCCCCCCAGCCCCACGGTCCACATATCCACCGCCCGAACCCGGGTCTTCCATCCGCCAACTACCGCTCCGTCATTATCCACAGGCGCACTGCCGTTGGTGACGACGGCGATGTCGGTAGTGGTCCCGCCCATATCCACGACGATGGCATCGTTGTAGCCGCTCAATCGGCATGCTCCGGCAATACTCGCAGCGGGCCCGGAGAGAACCGTCTCGACCGGTCGATCTCTCGCAACTTCGGCGCTGATCAGTGAGCCGTCCCCTTTGACGACCATGATGGGAGCGTGGATGCGGTTTCCATGCAGTATATGCCGAACGGCTTCAATGAGCTCCTGAATGACCGGCAGGAGCCGGGCATTCAGGACGGCAGTGACCGCCCTTTCCACCATGCCGACCGACCCCGAGAGTTCGTGACCGCAAACGACAGGCAGAGAACACTGCTTGGAAACCATCTCTTTCAGTTGGAGTTCATGCCGGGCATTGTAGATGCTGAAATAGCCGGATACCGCGAAAGCATCGACCTTCTCCATCATATGGGCGATGGCAGCAGCCGCAGCGTCGGTATCGAGATTGGTGGTGACCTGGCCCCGGTGGTCGTGGGCCCCGGCAATAACAGTCGTCACCTCGGCCGGGATGTTCGTAGAAAAGGAAAAGCTCTCGGGCTTGGGAACTGCGGTGATCAAGCCTACCCGAGCTCCCTTGCCCTCCACGATACTGTTGGTGGCCAAGGTGGTGGAAAGGGAAACAAGCTTCACCCGGGGGAAAAGAGACCGATCGAGAGCTTTCAACGCGTTGCCGATGCCTATTCGAAGATCCTGCCGAGTGGTAGTTGCCTTGGCCTTGGTCAGGATCTGGCCTGAAGCCATGTCGATGATGACTGCGTCGGTGAAGGTGCCACCGGTATCGATGCCTAAGCCGAGGTCCATGGTTGATCGTCCTTCCGGAAGGATGGATTCAGAATCCGAGGCAACGGACGAAGACCTTGTCGAAGTCCGGAATGCCGACTAGTTCTATGACGAAGATTTTCTTTACCAGGGCGGCCATTTCATCGCGGACGCCTAGATTAAGAAGAAAGGCCTGTCCCCCGGATTTAGAGGTGTTGCCGACAAAATCGATTTTCCCGGCGAATACTTTTGGGAGGAGTCCGAGATTAAGGAGGCTTTTTTCCTGCAAGTGGTAGCCGAAGGACCCGGCGATCAGGATTCTATCCACCTCGCCGGCTTCGATCCCGGCATCCTTAAGCAGGAATTCGATACCGGTCCGAACCGCGCCTTTGGCCAACTGCACCTGGCGCACGTCCTTTTGCGAGAGCAAGATGTTCTCCGCCACCTGAAAGGCCGCTTTCCCCTCATGTTTGATCAGTCTTGTCTCGAGAGGGACCGGTAGGTCCGATTTTTGGGGATCTACAAACCGGCCATTGCCGGCGATCACGCCATGATCGACAAGCTCGCCAACGATGTCGAGCAGACCGCTGCCGCAAATCCCGACCGCCTTGGCGCTTTCAATGGTTTTAACTGCTATAGTGCCGTCCTCGGCGACATCGAAAGCCTCTATCGCTCCCCGGCCGGCTCTCATGCCGCAGGAGATGTTCATCCCCTCAAAGGCGGGACCGGCCGCAGTAGACGTTGCACAGAGACGGCCATTGCGAGCCAGGACCATTTCCCCGTTGGTGCCGATATCGACCAGCAGGGTGGTTCCCGTCCTCTGATGAAGTCTTGTTGCCAGGATACCGGAGGTAATGTCCGCTCCGACAAAACCGGCGATTATCGGCGGCAGATATATCTGTCCTGAGTTTGCGATATTCAGCCCCTGCCGGTTGGCGGACACGTGATTACCCCCTGATATGAGAGGGATATAAGGAAATTTCCCCAGCGATGAGGGATTGTTTCCGGTGGCCAGGTGGAGCATGCAAGTGTTGCCGCTGAACACCATTTCATAAATCGAATCAGTCGCAACGTCCGACGCCCTCGCAAGCTCTCCGGTCAGTCGGTTGATCTCTTCGACCAGCACCGAGTGCATGATTTTCAAACCGGCCTCTTCGGCCGCAAAGTGGATCCGGGAAAGGACATCCTGGGCATGCAGGCTTTGAGGATTGAGCGAGGAGGCAGTGGCTATTTCCTGTCCATTGGAGAGATCGACCAGAGAAGCCACCATGGTTGTGGTGCCGATATCGACCACGACGCCGAAATTTGTCGTGCGGGTATCCCCCGGTTCTTCAGCCAGAAGCCTATCCAGGGCAAAAACGCTGGTTTTGCCTTTCTCTTCCGAATAGGTCTTTTTGATGCATGGATCAAGGTCGACGACCCGCATCAGACCGTAGCTCAAAATCCTAATCGTGCCGGACTGCTCCGGACCGGGGAGTTCCACCGCGATGTCCCCCAGGACCTCAGTCTGGCAGGAAAGGACCCATGCATGATCTGTTGAGGCCCCTTCACTGGAGAGGGGTGCTGTCGTCGAGATATTCCGTAGGGAATCGACATCAAGTCGGACCGCGCATTTGGAGCAAATTCCCACGCAATTGCAGGGGGTTTCGAGCACGATTCCCGCCTTTTGGGCCGCCTGAAGAATGGTGGCGCCTATGGGAACTTCGATAGACCGGCGGTCGGGGTAAAAACTGACGATAGCCATTACGTTCTTCTCTGAGGTCATGCCGCTTTATGGTGCCTAGCGGCCGTCTCGGCGACGGCCTGAATGTTTTTCATAGGAGTTTTGGGACTGATGCCGCAGGCTGGGGCCAGAATATCGACTCCATGTTTCAGACACTGTTCGGTGACCTTGACCAGCTTGGCGGGTTCGCCTCGCTCAAGAGTATAGGTGCTGATGTTCCCCATGGTTACCTTGCCTGGGGCCAGGTTCTGCAATTGCTGGATGCCGACTACCGAATCGACGCTGACAGCGTCGGCTGACAAGTGCTGCAAGACTGTGCCAAGACGATTCACATCCCCGCAAATATGCACAATGGAAGGCTTGCGGTAACGGCGCCGGAAATGATCTGTCATCTCGTTGAGGTAAGGAAGGACGAATTCCTCGAAGGCGACGCGCCCGATCAAATCACCTGTGGCGCCAGGGTCGGCGATGCAGATCACGTCAGCGCCGGCTTCAACGAGGGCATCCCCGAAATTGAGGACATTTTCCATCGCGAACCTATTCAATCTATGGGCGGCTTCCTTATCCCGGCGCAGTGCACGGTAATACAAAAGAGGATCAACCAGGGACGTCGCAAGGCTGACCGGACCGATGAGGTTGGCAATGACCGGGACCTCGGCAGCCTTTTCTTTGAGAATGCCTGCCGCATCGACGCAGACTTTGGCGCGTCCCCTGGTCAAATCGATTGGGGTGAGTTGGTCGATTTCCGCCAGTTTTTCAATAGCATACCGGGTTACCCGAGGTTCGCTCTCCCTATAGCCCAGTTCCACTTGGGCGCCCATGGCTTCAGCCTCCACCGTCATGCAGAAAGGCAGACCAACGTTTTCAATTCCGGCCAACCGGTTGGCTCCGAGGGTGAGTTCGGCCATTTTTTTCGAATCTACATGCGCCTCCGGCCAGGAACATCCCACGGCATCCATGACGTCAGTTACAATCATGGTCATCATGCCTCCCGGGCAGATGAAAGGAGCCCGGTCGACTGCCTTGGCGCCGAGCGCATTGAGCAGGCGTTCTTTCTGTGTCATGTTGATTTCCTGTTCGACTTGAAAAATTCGCTGACCTGTTCCCCGTCCAGATTGTAGCCAATCAGGATGAGCCGAGGCCGAACCTCTTCGTAAAAAGGGGTCACCGACAAAGTCCTGCCAACGATCTGAAGGTTGACCGATCCACCGTCCGGAGTCGGCAGAAAGCCTTTGGCCCGAAAGACCTGTCCGAATTTTCCCTGGTAGATCGCAGAGGTGAACTTCTCCAACTGATCCTCGGAAAGGGGGATCTCGGGAGTTATGCTGACGCATTCCATTCCGGGTTCGGATTTGCCGAAGGAACGGCCCCCCTTTTTTCTTTTTGAAGGCAGAGGTGTTTCCATACGACAAAAGGCGGTTTCTACGGCCAATGCGACAGGGTTCAGTTCCAATAGTCGTTGAGCTACTCGTTGGCGCTCCGTCGGGGAAACGAGATCGGTTTTGTTAACAACTATCAGGTCGGCGTTGGTCACCTGGTCAAGAAAAAAGGCGCCGAAGGCTTCCGGTTCGGAAAATTCCAGAAATGTGGAGGCATCAACAATGGCGATGACGGCATCGAGTCGGATCACATCCGACAAGGCTTCGTCCTCCAGCACCTTGATAACCTCCGACGCTTCTGCGATGCCGCTCGGTTCGATTAGCAGCACATCCGGCTGGATTTCCTCGGCAATCGTCTGGATACTCTCTACCAGGCCAGCCTGCTGACTGCAGCAGATGCAGCCGCCGGGTATCTCGACAACATTGACCACGCCTGCGGACCGGATCAGCGACCCGTCGATGCCCAGGACGCCGAACTCGTTCACCAGGACCGCCGTCCTACCGCGGGTGCTTTTGAGCTGCTCCATGATAAAGGTCGTTTTACCGGCTCCCAGAAAACCGCAGACCAGCGAGGTGCCCAGAGCAAATGATGTTTTTCCCGCCATCAGCCCCAACTCTTACTCCTTGAACCGACCGTAACGGCGAGCGGCGTTGATCAGGGCATCGACATTCTGCGGGGGAGTGTTGATGGGAACTTCGCAGCCAGATCCGAGTATGAAGCCCCGCGGACTTCCCATGCCCTTCTCGCAGATCGTCTTAGCCTCGGCATCTATTTGATCCGGAGTGTTCTTCAACAGGTTCGCCGGGGTCACATTTCCAACCAGAGTCACCCGGTCCCCGGCAAATGCCTTCGCCTCGGCCATGTCGACCGCGTCCAGGCTCCAGATATCCCAATCGGCTTCGCGCATCGGCGCCCAATTGGGCTTGGTCTTGCCACNNTGGTCAGCCATTCGCTTCAAGTAAGGAGTAACGAATTCATTGAACATCCGCGGACTCACCAGACTCGCCGACCCGATGGGCTCTACGACGATTGGAAGGGATTTTCTCTTCAGGATCTCGTCAATAAACTTAAGACCCGCCTGACAGCAAAGGTCCAGCAATTCGTGGACCCATTCCTTGTTCTTGTACAGGTCCCTGACAAAAACGTCGGCGCCGCGCAGGGCTGCGGCGGTGGTAAAGGGCCCTGCCAGGACGGTGCTTACGCAAACCTCGTGGCCCACCTCCGCCACCGCGTACTCGGTCGCCTGCAAGTAAACCGGGAGGCGTCCGTCACAGGTAAAATCGGGGATTTTCACTCGCTCGATGTCCTCCAGTTTCTTGAGCAGCGGATCAGCGAGTTGAGGGGCGTCATCCTCGATGAAGTCCATTTTCTGCCCCATCGCCTCAGCAAGCGTAGAGGTGGTAGACAGAAAGGTGATGAGGTCGTTTCCGTAGCGCCGGTAGGTGGCAACATGGGCTTTGCCGAAGAGTTCGGCATTCTGAATGCACTTGGCCACCGGCACATTGATAGCCCTGGACGCATGGTTGAGAATAAGGGGGAAACAGGCGATCCGTTGCGGGTTGACTCCTTGCAGGTAACTTAAAACTCTTTCCAGGGAGGTCTGTGTATCGTCGGGAACTTGCATTTTCACTAATCCTTTCCTCGTTTTAAGGTTTAAGCGGCTACTACTCGGGCGCTAAGTGCTTTGGCGACTCTCACGGCATTGGCCGCATTTCCCGCATAGCCGTCGGCTCCGATACGATCGGCAAACGCCTGAGAAATAGGCCCGCCTCCCACCAGCACCTTGAAACGGTCGCGTATTCCCTCTTCCTTGAGCATTTCAATGACTGTGGACATTCCGTCCATGGTTGTCGTCATTAGAGTCGAAAGGCAGATAATTTGCGCATCGACCTCTTTGGCTTTTTCTACGAAATGGGCCAGGGGAACATTTCGGCCAAGGTCGTAAATCTCAAAGCCGGCGACATCGAGCATGATCTTAACAAGGTTTTTGCCGATATCATGGGTATCCCCTTCGACGACGCCGATCACACAACCGATCTTTGTCTGATCATTTTCCCTATTGAGATGGGGATTGAGAATTTCAAGAGCAGCGTACAAGGCATCTGAGCAAATGAGCAGTTCGGGAACGAAATATTCTTCCTCTTCATACAGCACACCGGCTTTATTCATGCCAACCACCAGTCCATTGGCGATGGCGTCAAACGCGTCCAACCCGGCTTTGATAGCCTCCCGAGCCACTGAAACGGCAAGATCCTCATTCATGTTGAGGACCGATTCTGCCAAATCTTTGAGGATATCCTCTCTTTCTCTCGCCATGACACTTCTCCTTCCGAAAAAATGGCCTCCCTGGACGGCGGAGGCCGCAATGAATGTTGGTGGCAAATTATTAAAAGCTGCTTTCCGGTGCGCGCAGGGCTGGGGGCTCAAGTCCCCCATCAGATAAACGCTGAGGATTTTAATCGGCGTCTTCCGAGTATTGTTCATAGCTTTCGTATTTGCGCTTCCGTTTCATCCATAAATCGCTACAGAAAGAGTATAGTATGGGAACTATCTATGAGACAAATTGATTATTCCTATGAAAAGAAAGATTCTCATAGGCCATGGCGTTAGGTCTTCTGCTTGAGGGGACTATAATTTTGGTTTGGGAAAATGAGGGGCCAAGCGCCATGACAGGAAGGCGGTACGGATCAGATTGGAGTGGTGGGTACGGTGGCGCCTCATGCTGTTGCATTAAGCTCCACACTAATACCGAGCAAACGCACGGAAACCCTTCACATGCCGGTAGTCAACCGCATACCCAGGTTTTAACCACAGATGCGGCGCGAAAAATTTAGATTTCCTTAAAGCAACAGCATTGACGGTGAAGCCGCGCCCACCATAGAAACAGGCCCTGCGCCTCAAGACCGCTCAGGGCATGATATAAACAGGCGTGCCGATCTGGACCACGCTGAACAATTCGTCCATGGCGCTGTTCTGCAATGCTATGCAGCCAAGGGTCCAGTCCATGTAGCAGCCGCCGCCGTGGATCATTACCTGCCCGCCCAGGGCGGTATTTGCGGGCGGCAGTCTCATCGCGTCATTTGCCTGCTTGATCGAACAGTATTCATTGTTGGAAATCATTCCGCATGAAAGAGCAGTTTCCGCGTTGTGCGGGTTGGGGTAGTTTATTCCAAGCGACTTGTAATAATGGCTGGAAGCATTTTTGCTGCACACAAAATATTCGCCCTCCGGGGTCCTGCCGTCGCCTCTAAAGTATTTGTCTCCTTTAGGGCTGGGACCAAGGGCGACCCGGTAATCCCGAATCAGGGTTTTATCCTGGATCAGCCAAAGCCTTCGTTGCTCCTTCAGTACATAGATTTTAGGCTTGCTGGTGAGAGCGATGGGAAAATCCAGATCTACCGAGCAATATGGAAGTTCGCATTCAGGCTGCGCAAGAGGAGGAGGAGGCTGCTCGATCTTTGTTACCGGTCTCGAGGGTATATGTGATTCGAAAAGCGAACACGAGCATAAAACAACGCAAAAAAGACCCCCGCAAAGCAAGGTTAGAAAAAAACTCCAACGTTTCCCCCTTAAAGCCCCCATTTCTTAATCCTCCCTCAATTCTTTATTGCTGTTTCCAAAAGCTGTTTCGGTGGTTCCTTCGCAGATTTGGGCGCTATCTCCTGCGTCTTCCGTGCTCCGCTCTCCGTCTTCGGCCCTCCTGCCTCCAATTTGATGTCACGACCCAAATCCTTTAGGGATTCCGTAATCAGGACGGCCGTGCCGACGTTTGCCCAGTCATATAGCTTTTCCGAATAGGCGATCGGGACGTTTATGCAGCCGTGGGAACAATTCGGACCGATCACGTCCCCCGTGTGAATCCAAACGCGGTCGTAGATGTGCAGTGCATCGGGCATGTCGGCGGGCTCACCGTAGGCGTTGGGATACGTTGACATGTGACGGGGATCTTTGCCTTGCACCCTGTACATTCCCTTCTTGGTCCAGGCCTTCATCTTCCCTGTGCATATATAGGTATTGCCAACCAGAGTGCCGTTTTGATACCAACCCAAAAAGTTGATGTCCTTTACAACCAGGATAAACTTGGAATACCTGCGCGCGCCTGCAATATTTCCGGGAAGCGGCGACCAGTCCTTGTACGCAGAAAAATTCTTCGGCACTATCAATCGACGTTTCCGCTTCATATCCTGACGGATATATTCCTTGTCCTTCTTATTGAGGCGGCAAAGAATTTCGATGCAACCGTAAAAGTCGAGATCGGGGTTCTTCTCAACGAGCTTACGGATTTCCTTTTCGGTTATAGCGCGCCGTACAGTGGCAAGTTCCTTCCCGTAATGTTTGACCGCCGGTTTGGGGGCGGAAGTGGCTATGTCGGGTTGCCGGGTGATAGGCGCCGTTTCCGATTGATCGGGCGTGAACTCGCCTTGTTGCATGCCGGCTGGTTTGGTTGTGCATCCGTACATTAACAGCAGTGCAATTGTCCCGATCCACAAACACGGGTTCAATCTGGCCATAAAATTCCCCTGCAAACTCACTCCGAACAGGCGCCCGGTTTAAGTCTTCGATAAATTTTTACGCGATTCGATCATTCCGGTTCGGGTAGGTCCTTCCCCCGGTTGAGATAAATACGTTATCGTCGCTTTATTTTCAAGAGCCATGTTGGAAGGGGTGAACCCTCACTTTGTTCGAGTTCCGCGTTAAACATTCGAGCCTACGGCAGACTCTTATAGTTCGGCGTTCGATCTTTTGTGAGGACGCAGGCTGAAGGGTGTTAGGGCTTGGAATGTCACGCGCAGGTGTGTAGAATGCTTGTAAGCCTGAAGGGGTTTAGAGGTGGAGGGGGTTAAGGCCGCGAATGTCACGCGCAGGCGCGGGAAATGCCCTTTCAGCCTAAACCCCTTCGGCCTGAATAACCTCTCTGGAAAACTGATTTCGACATGAATCGTGATATGAAGCGAAAAGAAATATTTTTGGTCTTGATTTTAGCCCTGGCAGTGGCATTGGTGAGCGCCCGTCCTTATGCCGGCGGTTGGAATGACGGCAGTCGGCTGGCAGTGGTAGAAAGCCTGGTGGATTTCAGAACGCTGGCAATCGACCATTCCATTTTTGTCGATCCGGCCTTGGCCAAAGGCGCCAAGGCGCCCCCTTATTCTCCGCAGCAACCGGATTTGCTGGCAGCCGGCACGCTTGATAGAGTGCTTGTCAAGGGCCGATTCTATTCGGACAAGCCCGAAGTTCCGTCTCTTCTTATGGCCGCCGGCTACCAGGTCCTGGAGTGGACCACTGGATTGGAGGCCCGATCACGGCCCGACCTCTTCGCCTATGCGATGACCCTGATCTCTTCAGGACTGGCATTCGTGGCGGCGGTTTTGTCCATCCACCTTTTGGGCCGGAGAATACTGCCCGGGAAGTCAATGGCGTTTGCGGTGACCATCAGTTTCGCTCTGGGTTCATCGGCGCTCACGTATGCAAGGCAGGTGAACAGCCACGAGGAATTGCTGGCTGCTGCTGCTGCTCTCATGGTTTGTCTGCATTCTTTGCCGGAAAGACTTCGTCAAACCCCATTGCCGCGTGGGTTGCTCGCAAGCATGGGAGTGCTCACCGGCCTCGGCTACACTATGGACTTTGCCGTCGGACCTCTGCTCCTTATCGCCGTCTTTCCGCTGGTCGTCTACCGCTGCCGCGTTTTGGGGAGAAAGGGCATGGGCCTTGTCGCCCTGTTTTTCCTTTCCGCTCTTCCTCTGATTTTACTGCATCATGCGCTCAATTATCATATCGGAGGGACATTGCGGCCAGTCAACGCCGTTGATCAATATCTTTTCTGGCCCGGTTCTCCCTTCAATTTCAGCAACGCCACGGGCCATTGGCATCACGCCGGCTTCGGGCACGCCCTAGGTTACGCCCTGGAACTCCTGTTTGGTAAAAAAGGCTTTCTGCTCCACCAGCCTGTGTTGATCCTAGCATTATTGGGCGGCATCGCGCTGATGATCGAAAAACGGGAGTTTCTGCCGGAAATGCTTTTCGCGTTCGCCTGGAGCGGGGCCACCTGGCTGGTATATGCCTGGGGTTCCAACAACTCTTCGGGGATATGCGCCACTATCCGCTGGTTCGTGCCCTTGCTGGCCCCCGGATATTATGTGCTTTTGATGGTATTGCGGCATCGGCCGTATCTTTACCCTCAGTTTCGGGCACTCGCTGCCGGCGGCATGCTGCTCTCTTTTTTGATGTGGTATTATGGCCCATGGATGAGAATGGTTCCCGGATACTGGCCGATTCTGGGAATAACTCTGCTGGGCTGGAGTGTGATCGCGTTTCGCCGAAGGCACATTGAGCAAAAAATCTCGCTATTTCGATCTCCTGCCCGAACTCCTTGAATTATTCGCAGGCACTTCTTATTATTAGTCGAATGTAGTTATCGTCATTGTCGTGCTCAGGAGGGTTGATCATGACCAAGGAAGAAATCCTTTTCCTTAGAAATATGCTGCTCGACAGGCGCAGCACCATAGTGGAAAGAGTTCGAAGGCTTGCGGCAGCGTGGCATGAATTGGAAGAGCCTGCTATAGAGCTGGAAGAAGAGGCTCAGAAGGCAAGCATAGCCAAGCCTTACGACGAACTCGACAAGAATGGGAAGGTGGAAATCGAACAGATCGATCTTGCGCTGATCAAGATTACTGTGGGTGATTATGGGATTTGCGAGGCCTGTGGGGATGACATCGCACATAGAAGACTTCAGGCTATACCTTGGGCGCGTCTTTGTGTGGAGTGCGCCCGAGAATACGAAAAGCAAAACAGGAGCCTGCCGCAAACGTCCGATATAGCGGTTTCCGCAAAAATTCCCGATGAATTCCATGGCTTGACCAATCAGCAGATTGTCAGCCTGATCTATGAACGCTTGCAAACCGATGAAAGAGTCGACACCGAAGATCTGCGGCTTTCCTTCAGAAAAGGGGTGGTTTTTCTGGACGGCGCAGTGGAAACTGAGGCCGAGCACGATCTAATTGTCCAGATCCTCGCCGATTCGATGGGATTTTCATCTGTTGTCGATCACATCGGGATAAATGAAATGAGCATTGAGGCGGATGAAATCTCGGAGGGTTCTTCTGAAGAGGATGATCTGGACAGGGGACTCTTTTATGACCGGGATTCACACGAGGAAGCTTTCGAAGCCAAAGGGGTGTCCCCTTTGAACAAGACAAAAGACGATGCCTTAAGTTAGTTCTACAAAAGGATTCGAGGGTTGCGGAGGTTCGCAACCCTCGAATTTTTGGCGGCACGAAGGTGGTGGCCCGGAGCGCGAGATGGGAACTGAGAAAGACCGTCGGACGAAGTTGAACGCACGGGACTGAGCACCCGATTGAACGTGAAAACGTATATTAGCTTGAAATCGAAATTGAACTGAATGCCGGAACAGGGGGAGAGCTATTCCGAGCAAGAGGCTGAACCGCAACGGGAATGGAATCCGAACATGAGTTGATGAGCAGTGTCACGGGAATCGAAAAAGATTGTCAGAGAGCATCCTCCAGCGTTGTCGTTTGGCACGCCGAACAGTATTCTTCTGAACAAATAAGCTAGCAATTTCTGTTCCAGGGAAGTTCTTGTCCTGGTTGGTCCAATTTATACTTGTAAAATCGCGATGTTATGTCGTGGGCCGAGCGCGCTTCTTTGGGTGGAATTAAATTTCGGAGTCGAAATAGAGGTTGTTTGCGTAAACTTGAACGATCCAGGCGACAGTTGGTGTAATCTAAAAATTTCAGGCCAGTGGCGCTGAGGGCGTATCTCCTTCCTTTTGTCTTGCCGCAGGCGGCTTAATGCTGGAGCAACAGCGACAGGATGCGTATCCCGACAAAACACAGGGCGAGGGCCAGGCTGCGAACGATCCATGACCCGCCGACCCTGGTGGAGAGGTAGGCGCCTATGGGCGCCCCCAGCAGTACGCCGATGGACAGGGACAAGGTGTGCCTGGCCCCTTCATGAAAGCTTCCCATACCGATGTGCACCATCGTACCGGTAAGGGCCATGATAGCCAGGATGAAATGAGAGGTGGCCGTGGCGACGTGCACCGGGAAATCGAGAAGGAAAATAAGGGCCGGCACATGGATGATTCCGCCCCCGATCCCGAGAAAACTGGAAACATACCCGACTCCAAAGCTGATCGCTATACCCACCAGCGGGTTGAAATTATAATCAAACTCTTCCCCGGTTGCGGTCACGAGGTGGCGTGAGATAGAGGGATGGTGCAGCTGTGGCCTGGTTCCGTCACTATGTTCTAGCGGAGAGTGAAAGAACAAAAACACCCCGGCGGCCAGCAGGAGCAGTCCGAAGATTGCGTCAAAGGTGGAGCGGGGTACCGACGAGGTGCTCAGAGCCCCGATGACGGCCCCCGGAATCGTTGCAACGGCGAACATGAGTCCTGACTTGTAATCGATCCGGCGCATCATTGCATAGGACTCGGACCCGGCGACTGCATTGAAGAAGACCACCGCCAGTGAAATCGCCGTTAGTTGTTCGGGGGGGGCTTCAGGGTGAATCAGAAGAAGCAGCGGCATCAGTATAAAGCCGCCGCCTGCTCCGATGAGTGTGCCATAGAGTCCTACTATCAATCCCAGGCCTATTAGATAAAAGTATTCAGATGGGCTGAACGGTCCCATTTCCGATGAACTCCTCTTGAGCGATAAAACAGGGCCACAACAACGAGGGAAAGTATAAGCATTGCAAAGAGGCATTGCCCCCGGGAAAAAATCGTTGTCTCATAATTCAGATTTGATCGATTCTCAACTGGCGATTGCAGGCATTATAGGCAATACCCAGGTGTTCGTAGGCGAGCCGGGTGGCCAGGCGGCCCCGGGGTGTTTTGTTTATGAAGCCTTCCTGGATGAGAAAAGGCTCATAGACGTCCTCCAGAGTATCTTTTTCCTCGGAGACCGATGCGGCCAGAGTTTCGATCCCAACCGGCCCTCCGTCATATTTTACAATGATGGTATGAAGGATCTTGCGGTCCATGGCGTCGAAGCCCTTCTGGTCGACGTCGAGCATTTTCAGAGCGGCATCGGCAACCTGGAGGGAAATTTTACCATTGGCCCGTACCTGCGCATAGTCGCGAACCCGCTTCAAAAGCCGGTTGGCGACCCTTGGGGTTCCGCGTGAGCGCCGAGCGATTTCGAATGCTCCTTCATCTTCAACCGCGATGGCAAGAATCTTTGCCGAACGCAAAATAATGCTTCTCAGCTCCGAGGGACTGTAGAACTCAAGCCTGAGTGAAACGCCGAACCGGTCGCGTAGCGGGGGGGAGAGTAGTCCGGCCCGGGTTGTGGCGCCGATAAGGGTGAACGGCGGAAGGTCAAGCTTTATGGTGCGCGCCGAAGGCCCCTGCCCGATAATGATGTCGAGCTTGAAATCCTCCATTGCCGGGTAGAGGATTTCCTCGATTACGTGATTGAGACGGTGGATTTCATCTATGAAAAGAACGTCGCCCGGTTCAAGATTTGTCAGAATGGCGGCAAGGTCCCCCGGCCTCTCGATTACCGGTCCGGAGGTGCTTCGCAGGTTGCCGTTCAATTCGTTGCTGATGACGGCGGCCAGCGATGTTTTACCCAAGCCCGGGAACCCGTGGAAAAGCACATGGTCGAGCGGTTCCGAGCGCCCTTTGGCTGCGGCTATGAATATCTCGAGGTTTTCCTTCACCTTCTCCTGCCCTATGTATTCGGCAAGAGTGCGGGGGCGCAAGCTGCCCTCCAGCGGGATATCCTCTTCTTTTTTTTGTGGCGTGATTACCCGGTCCGTCATTTATTTCACTCTTAAAGAGGGGGGTAGGGGTTTAGGCAGGGAATATCACGCGCATGCCCCCTTCAGCCTAAATCTCTTCAGCCTGCCCTATGAAAGCGCCTTGAGCGCCCCCTTGAGAAGATCTGTCAGCGGCGGATTTTCGCCGAGCGTTTCCCTCATTCGTTTGAGCGCCTTTTCCGCCTCGGCTGGACGATAACCCAGATTTACAAGGGCTGAAAAAGCGTCCGGAAAAGTATTGCCGGCTTCCGTGAAGGGCTGGAGCGCCCCGGTCTTTTCCTTTTGTTTGCCTTGTACTTTGTCCCGCAGTTCCAGCATAACACGGTCGGCAATCTTTTTGCCTACACCGGGGATGTTTTTCAGCCGTATATAATCCTGCCGGATGACTACCTGTTTCAATTCATCGGGGCTGATGCCCGAAAGTATCACTATGGCAAGCTTTGGTCCCACTCCGTTCACCCCGGTCAGGAGCAGGAACATTTCCTTTTCGGCAACCGTGCCAAAGCCGTAGAGCAAAATTGCGTCCTCGCGCACGTGCGTATGTACGTTGAGCCCCACGGGCTGCCCGATTTCAGGCAAGCCGCAGAAAGTGCTCAAAGAGACCTGCACATGATAGCCGACCCCATGGACATCGACAATAACGTATTCAGGGCTCTTGACCCGCAACTTACCTTCAAGAAAAGCTATCATTATCGGTCCTGGACCCCCCATTTGATGTTCGAACAATGGGTGCTTATATGGCAGACCGCAACTGCAAGGGCATCAGCCGCATTTAACTCTATCGCGCCGTCTATGCAAAGCAATCGCCCAACCATTCCGGCAACCTGCTCTTTGCCCGCCCTGCCGTATCCGGCCACAGACTGTTTTATCCTCAATGCACTATACTCATGGACGGAAAGCCCCGCGCTTGCTCCTGCAAGGATTACAGCCCCGCGTGCCTGCCCGAGGCTCAAAGCGCTTTTCACGTTTTTTGCGAAAAACACCTCCTCGACCGCCATGAATTCCGGGGCGTATTCCAGTATCGAAGCATTGAGTTGCTCGAAAATGATCTTGAGACGTTCGCAAAGCGGCCGGCCGGCCGGCAGCTTCAATGTGCCGTGGTGGATATGCTTGAGCCTGAAGCCGTCCCCCTCCACGATTCCGAATCCGGTATAGCGGGATCCAGGGTCCACTCCGATTGTTCTGATCATATTTGCACCCGTTTACCCCCGCCCCGGAAGCACTGCCGGGGCAGGCTGCTAGACACTGAGAAAAGTTAAAAATTGTAGTTCTTTGTTTATATTTAATCCCCGGGTCGGAGTCCGGGGCAGGCTCTGTTAATCCTGTCCAAGCCGCGGTAATCGCTTTTATTCAAGTGACTCCAGGATCTGGTCCGGAATATCGAAGTTCGCATAGACGTTCTGAACGTCGTCGTGGTCCTCAAGGATATCCATGAGCCTTAAAAGTTGCTGAGCGGTTTTGGAGTCGTCGATTGGAACGGTGGTTTGCGGGACCATGGTGAGTTCAGCCAGTTCGTATTTGAGGTCCTTTTCGTCAAATGCCGCCCTCACAGTTATAAAATCTTCTATAGAGGTAATCACTTCGAACTGGTCCTCCTGGTCTTTTACATCTTCCGCGCCGGCTTCGAGCGCCAATTCGATCAGTTCTTCTTCGGGTATGGCCTTCTTGTCGAATACGATGCTCCCCTTTTTGGTGAACATCCACGCGACGCATCCCGCCTCTCCAAGGTTTCCGCCGTTTCTGCTGAAAATGTGCCGGACCTCGCTTGCAGCCCTGTTTCTATTGTCTGTCATGATGTCAACAAGAACGGCCACCCCGCCCGGCCCGTAACCTTCGTACATCATCTCCTCGTAATTTACGCCCTCCAGTTCGCCGGTGCCTTTCTTTATGGCCCGGTCGATGTTGTCTTTGGGCATGTTCACGGCCTTTGCGGCCAGAACTGCGGCCCGGAGCCGCGGATTGCCATCAGGGTTTCCACCTCCCATTCGGGCGGCCACCATTACCTCTTTTATCAACTTGGTGAAAGCCTTGCCGCGCTTGGCGTCAGCCGCCCCTTTTTTGTGTTTGATGGTTGCCCATTTCGAATGACCTGACATGAAAGCCTCCTGCTATTCACCTTTAAGTTTCATTGCAAGAATATAAATCTCCCTGCTCTGTTTTCTGGTAGCTTCGGGTCGTATGACCCTGGTCTGACTGAATTGTTTTTTCGCCTCTGCGAGCAACTGGTGGAACTCCGACCCGTGAAATATCTTGGCCAGAAAAGTCCCCTGGGGTCGCAGCGCCCAGCGGGCTATTTCGAATGCCCGCTCGAACAAAAGCGCCGAACGGGCGGTGTCGGCCTGCTTGATGCCGGAAGTGGCCGGGGCCATGTCGCTGAGCACCGCATCGAACGGAAGATAGTCCCGCAGGGCGGTCTCAACAAATTCACGTTCGAAAATGTCGCCCTGCAAAGTCACTACGTGGTTTGGAAACGAGTGTTCTATCGCTTTGAGGTCAATCCCCACAACAAGCCCGGAGCGTCCTACAACACCACTGGCGAGCTGAATCCATGATCCCGGGGCAGCCCCGAGGTCGAGGATGCGGTCCCCCGCCTTGATTATTTTATACCTTTTTTGAATCTCTTCGAGCTTGTATATAGCTCTGGCAAGGTAATGCTGCTTTTTTGCCTTTAGAAAATAATGATCCTGGACCGTAAAAGCCATTGCGTACGCCTAAGGATATGAATTGGTTCCTGAAATAGCTCCTATATCATTGAAGGAGGGAAAAGTAAAAAGGCAAAAGATGGGCGGTGGTCAGTGGCCGGACTGAAGTCTGGCCACCTCCGGTGCAGCGCTGGGCAATAGCATTGGCTGGTCCCGCAGTTTACACGCGCCACAGAAGACTGTCTTTACTTTTTACTTTTTACTTTTAACTTGGTCCGAGGGTGCATAATGGAGAAAACAATCTGCGGCAAAAAGCTGATGCTCGTTCAGGGCGATCTTACGGAACTGGCGGTTGATGCAATCGTCAATGCCGCCAACGCACAGCTCCAATTGGGGGGCGGGGTTGCGGGCGCGATCAGGATCAAGGGCGGGCCGGGCATCCAGGAAGAGTGCAACCGGATAGGACCTATCCGCGTCGGAGAGGCCGTCGTTACCGGAGGGGGAAATCTTAAAGCCTCCTATGTGATTCACGCGGTTGGCCCGGTGTACGGCGAGGGAGGCGAGGATGAAAAGCTGCGGAACGCTACCATCAACAGCCTTGAGCGCGCATCCGAAAAGGGAATGAAATCTATTGCGTTTCCAGCCATAAGCACCGGCATTTTCGGATTCCCGAAGGACAGGTGCGCTCAAATCATGCTTAAAACCGTTTCTGAATTTCTGGCAAACCGGGAAACGAGTCTGGAAAAAGTGATTTTGTGTCTATTGTCGCGAGATGATCTCGATTTATTTGAGAGGCGGCTCGCAAATAGCCCATCGGAAATGATAGACAGGTGAAATTGGCGCCATCCCCAGATCTGGATGCCTTTCCTCACCAATGGTCTCAAACCAGGGAAATTTGACAGGATTTACAGGATTAAGGACATCAGAATCCATACATGAAAAACAAAGGGAGAAAATAATGGTGCCAGTGTACTGGGTTGTGTTTGCAATTGTGGCCTTCTTCGTGCTCTCCACGGTTTCGGGGAGCTTTTTTACGGTAAGTACCGCTCAAGTCGCGGTGATCACCAGATTCGGAAAATTTGTTCGTGTCGCCCAGCCGGGATTGAACTGGAAAATGCCGTTCATTGATACGGTAGCCGGCAAGCTCAGCTTGCGCGTAAATCAGATTACTTTAACCATGGAGACGAAGACCAAAGACAATGTGTTCGTCACCATTCCCATTTCAGTCCAAAATCGGGTTCATCCTGAAAAAGTTTATGATGCCTACTACAAGTTATCCAATCCTGCCGAGCAGATCCAGTCTTATGTCGAACAGGTTATTCTCGGGCATGTTCCCGGCATGACGCTCGATGAAGTGTTTGCAAGCCAATCGGGGATCGCTGCGGCCGTGAAGCAGGAGCTGGATGCCGATATGGCCGGTTTCGGATATGAAATCGTCAACGTTTTGGTCACCGACATTGTTCCCGATGCAAAGGTGAAGTCGGCCATGAACGATATCAACGCGGCACAACGCGAACAGGTCGCCGCAAACGCCAGAGGCGAAGCGGAGAAAATTCTCGTGGTCAAAAAGGCCGAAGCCGAGGCGGAAAGCAAGGCTCTTCAGGGGCAGGGCATTGCGAACCAGAGGAAGGCCATTATCGAGGGACTTCAGGGTTCGATCGAACAATTTCAAAAAGTCGTTGGAGACGCAAGCACCTCGGAAGTTATGCAATTAGTGATGGTTACCCAATATTTCGATACGCTTAAGTCCATCGGCGAAAATGACAAGACTAATACGCTTTTCCTGTCGCATTCTCCCGGAGCCGTCAAAGAAATCTCCGATCAGATATTGCAATCCATGCTGGTGGCGGACAGAGCCAAGGCTTAGCATCCCTTCATCATGTTAAAGCCCCGCCGTGGTGACGATCTTTTGGTTCTCGCAAAGATAGAAATCGAAGAGTATAAAACGGTTGATGAGTTTGAAAATTCATGCTGCCGGTTTCTTCTTCAGGCGGAAACGGTAGTATATCAGCGCGCTAACCGATGTTTTCGGAGCGGAGCGGTAAATTCCACGGAGGGGAACTCCACGTATGGCCGGTAATCTCGTCTTTTATGCGGGCACGAAGGCAATGAGTGCTATCAGTCGGCACGGGCTCCGTCCCGAGATGGTCAAGGCGGTCCTCGGGGTAGCAGGCGGGCCAAAGTGGCTGGTTCTTCATGGTCTGGACCGCGCCATTTTCTCCTCATGGTTCAACGGCAGAACCGAACCGCTTTTTCTATTTGGCTCATCCATTGGCTCATGGCGATTTGCGGCAGTTTCACAAAACGACCCTTCGGGGGCGCTGGGTCGTTTTCTGTCGGCCTATATCGGACAGCATTATTCGCTCAGCCCTACGCGCGAAGAGATCACGCTGGAATGTGCAAAGATAATCGAGTCCTTGCTCGGCAACAGTGGAACCGAAGAGATCCTGAATCATCCATTCCTCAGGCTGGTTGTTTCCACCGCTCACTGCAAGTGGCCCGTCGCCAGTGACAATAGAGTGCTGTTGTCCCTCGGGTTGATGGATACGGCCATCTACAATGCCGTTCACAGGGCCGGCTTGAGATTTTTCTTCGACAGAGTACTTTTCTTTGACACCAGGAATTCCCCGCCTCTCCTTGGACCGTATGACGTGGAGACAAAGCAGGTTCCTCTTTCCGCAGGAAATCTTAAAGATGTCTTGCTCGCTTCGGCTTCAGTTCCTTTGCTGATGCGGGGAGTGAACAATATTGCCGATGCTCCGGGAGGAATGTATCGCGACGGCGGAATTATTGACTACCACTTTGACCTCCCGATCATGCGGGATGATGATGATCAAGAAGGGGTGATTCTATTCCCTCATTACACGGTTCGCATCATCCCCGGCTGGTTCGATAAAAACCTGCCGTGGCGGAAGCCTCGGGCATCTAACATGGACCGCCTGCTCCTTGTCTCCCCATCGAGCCAATTCTTAGAGCGTTTGCGGTATGGGAGGATACCCGGCAGAGAAGATTTTTCGTTTTTCAGCGGGCGTGATGACGAGCGTGTCAAGTACTGGAAGGAAGTCATCGAGGCCGGTGCGTCTCTGGGTGAAGAGTTTCTCGACGCTGTCGATTCGGGGGCGGTTCGAGAACTGGTGAAACCTTTTTCCAGCCTCATGCAATAACGATAATGGGGTCTCGGGGAGGCAAAGCGTGAAGCCGGTTATTTCTTTCGCAAACCATAAGGGTGGAGTAGGCAAAACCACCTCGGCAGTCAACGTTGCTTCGGTCCTGGCCGAAATGGGAAAACAGGTGCTTCTCATGGATCTTGATCCCCAGGGAAGCGCCAGCTTGCATTTGGGAGTCAGGGACAAAGGCTCCGGATTGCTGCGGGCACTGGAAAGCACCGTAGCGTTGCCGGTTGTTCCGACCGGGGTGGCAGGGGTTGACCTTATTCCTTCCGGCCCTGTGCTCTCAGAAGCTGCGCATAGGTTCAGCGGGGTGCTGGGTACTGAAATCCTGGCGCGATGCCTTGCCAGGACTCAAGGCGACTGGGAGATCGTCATAATCGACTGCCCGCCCGGTCTGGGAATCCTCACCATGGGTGCTCTTCAGGCGAGCCAGCATCTGGTCGTCCCCATTGAGACCAACCATCTTGCCTTGAACGGACTCTATCAATTGATCGAGACACTCAATTCGATGAATCGGGGGAATCGCCGTCCCGGTATCCTGGGGATCATCACATGTCGCGCCAACCCGAGGCGCCGGCTTCACCGAGAACTAACGGCCGACCTGGAGAGGCAATTCCCCGGGATGATCGCTCCCGTGGTTCGAGACAACGTTTCACTGGCGGAGGCCCCCTCATACGGGAAACCTGTCAACTTGCATGCCCCGAAATCAAACGGCGCCGAAGACTATCGCCAGGTTACACAATGGCTGTTGAAGCGCCTGGACGGAGAAACCCGGCAATGAACCTCTCCGTCCTTCATTGATGCGATGGGTTAACCGAAGGGTCAACTTCCTTTTGGAAGTGCGGCGCCTGCGATGTCCTTCACGCCTTCGACCGCGCTGACCAGCACATCCCTGGCAGCTTTAATTGCTGTATTCCCGACACTTCCCGCTGCTTCGACCGCTCCGTTCACGGTTGAGGTTGCCAATTCTTTCGCTTTGGCGCCCGTCTTCCCGGCCGTGTCAATGATGCCGTCCATCGTCCTGTGTGCAACCTGCCCAACATCCGCTCCAATCTCCGAGACCCCCTGAACCGTCCCCTTGACTGTCCGTTTCGCAACGGTCAATAGATCCCCCCCGACATCGTTTACACCCATGACGAGCCCTTTTGCCACGCTCTTCGTGCTCAGCAAAAGCTCCGTCCCAACCTCCTCTGCTGCTTTGATGGTTCCCTGCAGTACGCCTCTGGTTACGTCCACGGCTTCACCGGTCACGGAGCCGGCAGCATGGAGGGTGTCGGAAACCGTGTTCCTTAGCAGGCTCATAAGCTGGGTTTCGATTTCGTTGATGCCCTTGAAGCTGCCGACGACTCCATCCTTTACTGCCGTCCCCGTATTGCCGATCATCGCGATAATATCTGTGCGGGGTGTTGCCTCGCTGCCCATTTCTTTCATTGCTTCCTCCTGTGTGTGTGATATGAGGAAAATCGCAGACGGGTTTTTTTGTCACCATCCCGGTACAAAATTCCCACATAATTGTAACATAAGCAAGAAGATGATCAATTCCTTACGATCCCTTCTTCGGGATCGAGGCCTCCGGTTTTTCAAAAACGAAAAATTGTTGACATTTAACTGGAATACTTATATGAAGCCTTGGTTCCATTGCCCGAGAAAGTAAATGAGGCCTTTTCATTCTGGTTTCCGTCATGGTTCGAGCTGATATGCTTCATTTTGCCCCGCTTCATTTAGGTCGGGCATTTCCTCGTGTTTGATCTGACAAAGTGTCCTCTGGTGGAACCGAGTATTGACGCTGAGAGCTTTTCAGGCAACCCCGAAGGATGGCGCTTTCGGTCCGACAGGAAAGAATCCCAAAATTTTGATTCAAAAAATGGTAATGCCTTTTCGGATGTGTGTTCCGCTGATTCAGGTTAAGCTCAGCGACTCAGAAGCCTAATCAGCTCGCGGACTAACGTGAAATCGACTCTCTCAAGAAGGAGGCTGACCTTGACATTTCAACCATCAAAGCAGGTGTATTCCGGAAAGATCAGAGAAGTGACCCTAGGTATCGGAGACAAAGCTGTTACTATCGGCGGGAAAGGTGTCTTTTCTTTTCATTCATTTGAAGGCTCCATACCGAATCCGCCCAGGATCGCAATGGAAGTCTGGGACAAAGACCCGAGCGAGGATTGGTCGGCGGCGGCCAAGGCGCCTTTCAGCGATGTGCTGAGCGATCCGGCGGCTTGGGCACGCAAGTGCGTTGATGCCTACGGTGCGGAAATCATCGTAGTGCAGACGAAAAGCGCGGACCCGAACGGTGACAACCGGGCGGCCGCAGAGGTAGCTGCAACCGTTAAAAAGGTGGTGGACGCAGTCGATGTGCCCGTAATCGTGTGGGGGGTTGCCAACCACGAAAAAGACGTCGATGTTTTGAAGCAGGTTGCCGAAAATTGTTCGGGCAAAAGAGCGGCGCTCTGTCCGGTGGAAGAAGGGGACTACAAGCAGATCGGGGCGGCATGCCTGGGCTATAAGCAGGTGGCTGTGGCTTCTTCTCCCATCGATGTAAATTTGGCCAAGCAGCTCAATATTTTGCTCGGAAACCTCGGCGTAAGCCAGGATGACCTGATAATCGACCCGACGACGGGCGGGCTCGGATATGGACTCGAATATACCTATTCCGTCATGGAGCGCATCGTACAGGCTGCGCTCACGCAGGAAGACGATAAACTCCAGCAGCCCATTATCGCCAACGTAGCCAACGAGACCTGGAAGTGCAAGGAGTCGAACCTGAGCGCCGAAGATGCTCCCGAACTCGGAGATCCCACCAAGCGTGGCGTTTTGATGGAAGCAATCACAGCCGTTGACCTTTTGATCGCCGGGGCCGACGTGGTGGTTATGCGCCACCCTGAGGCTGTTAAGCTGGTGAAAAAGTATATAGCCAAAATGATGTAATCTTGTGAAATAAACCTCCCCAGGAAGGGGAAAAGAGGTGCTACATGTCTGATGAGAAGAAACCAGTTGTAATCGTAGATGAAAAGAAGGCAAAAAAAGTAGATTTTCGAGACATGACCAGTTGCCCGAGCACGCTCCAGATGCTCAAAAAAATGGAGGCGGACGGCAACGATTCGTGTTTCACGCGCGCGGCGGAAATGAAGCCCTGTCCCATCGGTGCTGACTCGGCCTGCTGCAAGAACTGCTTCATGGGGCCCTGCCGCCTTAATTCCAAGGACCCGTATTCAAAGGTGGGCGTCTGTGGGGCGACCATAGACACCATTGCTGCCCGTAACTTTGCGCGCAACGTGGCCGCCGGCGGCGCTGCCCACACCGATCACGGCATGGGCATGCTCGACGTTTTCCGTGAAGTGGTCCACGGCAGGATCTCTCATTTCAAGATCCAGGACGAAAAGAAGCTCCTCAATGTCGCAGCGAGCATCGGGATCGCCGTAGAGGGCAGGACGATCAAGGACATAGCAATCGACCTCTACGAGGAACTCGAACGCACATACACCCAGGTGGAAGGCGAAATTCCTTTCATGAAGCGCGTTCCTCCAAAGACCCTGGAGGTCTGGCGCAAGGCAGGCATTGTTCCCCGAGGCGCGATGCGCGAAATTATGGAACTTATGCACCGGACCCATATGGGCGTTGACCAGGACTATAACAATATCGTCAAACAGTGCTCCCGCACGGCGCTTGCCGATGGGTGGGGCGGGTCCATGGTTGCAACCGAGATTTCCGATATACTCTTCGGCACCCCTCAACCAAGGGTGGCCGGCGTGAATATGGGGTTTTTGAAAGAAGACCAGGTAAACATCATAATTCACGGCCATGAGCCTCTGTTGTTTGAAGGCATGATCGCCGCGGTCAGTGAACCTGCCAACCTTGATAAAGCCAAGGCCGCCGGAGCAAAAGGAATCAACCTGCTCGGCATGTGCTGCTCGGGCGCCGAAGTGCTGGGACGCCACGGCATTCCCCATGCCGGAAATTTCGTTTCCGCTGAGCCGATTATCGCCACAGGCGCAGTAGACGCATTGGGTGTGGACGTACAGTGCATAATGCAGGCCCTTGTAAAGTCCGCCGCCTGCTACGGTACCAAAGTTTTTACGACCAACCCGCGGGCCATGATAGAAGGGGCGACCCACGTCGAATTCCATGAACACGACCCGCTGGGCGCTCCGAACCAGATAATCGGGATGGCTATCGAGCGCTTTTCCGGCAGGACCGTCAAGATCGAAATTCCACAGCGGCAGGACTGGGGCGTGCACGGCTTCTCGCATGAATATGTCAACTACATGCTGGGCGGCAGGTTCCGCGAGTCCTACGTGCCGTTGAACGACAACATCGTCAACGGCCGGATCCGCGGCGTTGCGGCCGTTGTGGGCTGCACCAATCCGCGCGTCAAGCAGGACTACCTGCATGTGGAACTGGTTAAGGAACTTATCAAGAACAACGTCCTGGTGGTCCAGACCGGTTGTTCGCAGATCGCGCTGGCCAAGGCCGGCCTCATGAAACCGGATGCGGCGGTTCTTGCCGGTGAGGGTTTGCAGGAAGTATGCGAAACCGTCGGAATTCCGCCTGTTTTGAGCTTGGGGTCCTGTGTCGATAACAGCCGTATTCTCATTGCTCTCGCCGAGATGGTGCGGGTGGGCGGACTGGGCGACAAGATTTCCGACCTGCCTGTAGCGGGCGCCGCTCCTGAGTACATGAGCGAAAAGGCAATCTGCATCGGGCAGTACGTCGTGGCTTCGGGTGTATACACCATTTTCGGGGTAACTTTCCCGACGGTGGAAGGCACCAAGTTCCACGATCTGCTTTTCAACGGCCTCGAAGAGCAGGGCATGGGCAAATGGGGATTTTCGACCGATCCCATTGAAATGGCTCATATGATGATTGACCATATCGACAAGAAGAGGGCAGCACTCGGCCTTTCCGAACAACGCGAACGCAAGCTGTTCAGCATGGAAGACCGCAGAGTGGCTGAAGGTTAAACCGCCGCCGGTCCCGCAGGCCATAAGCGCGGGGCGACGCGCGATTTGTTTGTTAATTCCGGCTTGAAGCCGATTGCGTTGCAAGGAAAAAGAGAAAAAGGAGTTAAGTATGTCCAGGTTAGTCGCTTTTGCAGCGATCCAGGGAGCTTACAATATAGTCTCCAAGGCTGAGGGCAAATTCCAGCAGGCCATGGATAAGTTTGGGGCCAACCAACCTATAGGCTTTCCCAATACTGCCTACTACCTTCCTATCATTTACTCGATTCTCGGCATCAAGATCGAAAAACTTGGTGACGCGGAGCCTGTACTGAAGATATGCCGGGAGCTTCTGCCCCCGCACATCAAGACGCAAAAAGGTATTCACCTTCCCTACCTGGGAGGGACGCTTGATTCCGGTATGGCCGCCATTCTGGCCGAAGAAGTGGTGGAAGCGATCCGGTATGTGGAAGAGCCCGATTTTTATTACCTGGGTGAAACGTGCGATCCGGAAAACGGAAAAATCTGGCTTGGCGCAGCCGACGACACCATTATGAGAAAGAGGGGCGTCGAGTTCGTTGACGGCTCCGCTCCCGGTTTTGCGGCAATCGTCGGTGCGGCCCCCAATCCGGAAATCGCCAAGATGATCGCCGAAGATTATCAGAAGAAAAATCTCTACGTGTTTATGTGCGCCAATCAGACGGGCACCTCGTTTTCCGAGCAGCTCGTCGAGGCGGGCGTTGAAATCGGGTGGAACACGCGCCTTGTGCCGTTCGGCCCTGATATTTCCGCTGCGGTATTTGCTCTTGGTTTTGCCAACCGCGCGGCCATGGCCTTCGGCGGGGTTAAGCCCGGAGATTACAAGACCATTCTGAAATATAACAAGGACCGTATTTTTGCGTTTGTGAACGCATTTGGCGATGTAAACGCCGAATGGGCCGCCAACGCTGCCGGGTGTATCAACTGGGGATTTCCGACAATCGCTGACACCGATATCCCCGAGATCCTGCCCACCGGTATTTGTACGTACGAGCACGTTGTAGCCAGCGTCCCGTACGACAAAATGACCGCAAAGTCGATCGAAGTCCGCGGCCTCAAGGTCAGCATTACTGAAATAGCGATTCCTTTGGCTTATGGTCCGGCTTTCGAGGGAGAGCGCGTGCGCAAGGACGACGTTTACCTCGAATGCGGCGGTGGAAAGACAGCCTGCTGCGAACTGGTCCGAATTGCAGACATGGATGCGGTCGAGGACGGCCGGGTGGAGGTCTTCGGCCCGGATATCAAGGACGTGACCCCGGGTTCGCGGTTGCCCCTGGCGGTTTTGGTCGAAGTTGCCGGCCGCAAGATGCAGGCAGACTACGAGCCGATCCTGGAACGCCAGATGCATCACCTGGTGAACTACGCGCAGGGCATTATGCACATCGGCCAGCGTGATATAGCCTGGTACAGAATTGGCAAACAGGCGGTGGAAAAGGGATTTACTCTCGAACACATCGGGAAAATCCTGCATGCCAAATACCATCAGGATTTCGGCGCTATTTTCGACAAGTGCCAGGTCAAGATCTATACCGAAAAAGCCAAGGTCGCTGAAATGCTGCCGGTTGCGCAGGCCGCGTACAGAGTTCGCGACGAGCGCATCGAGGGCATGACGGACGAAGGTACTGAAACATATTACTCCTGTACCCTGTGCCAGTCTTTCGCCCCGACGCACGTTTGTGTGATAAGCCCCGAGCGTACGGGTCTTTGCGGTGCTTATAACTGGCTTGACTGCAAGGCTTCCAATGAAATCAATCCTACCGGTCCCAACCAGCCTATCCAGAAGGGTGAAACCCTCGATCCCAAGCTGGGGAACTGGAAGGGTGTCAACGACTTCGTCTTCAAGGCATCCAGGCAGATGATTTCGAGCTACAATTTTTACAGTCTGGTTTATGACCCGATGACCACCTGCGGGTGCTGCGAGTGTATTGCAGCCGTCCTGCCGATGAGCAACGGGATTATGACGGTTAACCGCGACTACGCCGGGATGACTCCCAGCGGCATGAAGTTCACCACCCTTGCCGGAACGATCGGCGGCGGAAACGTTACGCCGGGATTCGTGGGCCACAGCAAGTATAACGTCACCCAGCGCAAGTTCATCGTTGGCGACGGTGGTCTCCAGCGGCTCGTGTGGATGCCGAAGATATTCAAAGAAGAAATCAGGGACAGGCTCCTCAAGCGCGGTGAGGAAATGGGCATCCCCAATTTTATCGATATGATCGCAACCGAGGAAAACGGCGTTACCGAAGACGAGATTTACGCCTTCCTGGAAAAAGTGGGGCATCCCGCTCTTACAATGGAAAGCATCCTTGGCTGATAAACGAATCGGGCGCAGATTGGGGTCTGCGCCCGGTCTCATAATTGGAACTGAACCCTAATTAGGAGATGACGCAAATGGGCCTTACCGGGATTCAAATCTTTAAGTTGCTGCCCAAGACCAATTGTGGAGAGTGTGGGGTTCCAACCTGCCTGGCTTTTGCGATGAACCTTGCCTCGGGCAAGGCCGAACTGGCAAAATGTCCGTACGTATCGGAAGAAGCCAAGGAAAAACTTGCCACCGAATCCGCGCCTCCCATTCGGCCGCTTACAATCGGAACGGGCGAATACGCTGTAAAGGTTGGCGGCGAAACAGTGCTTTTCAGACATGAGAAAACTTTCGTCAATCCTCCGGGGTTTGCCGTTTTGGTCTCAACTGATGAAGATGAGGCCTCCGTTTCCGGAAAGATCGACAGGTTCAAGAAAGCCCAATATGACCGCGTAGGCCTTAAACTCAGGGCCGAAATGTTTGCTATCAAGGACGCCAATGGGGACGCCGCCAAGTTTTGCGCCCTTGCCAAGAAGATTTCCGAGACCGGCGCCTCAATGGTCTTCATCTCCGAATCGGTTGATGTAATGACCGCTGCGGCTGATTCATTCAAGGACAAGAAGCCGCTGCTCCATGGGGCGACCGCTGCCAATGTCGAAGCCTTTGGAAATCTGGCGAAGGCGGCTGAGTGCCCGGTGGCCGTTAAAGGTGACGGCTCCCTGAAAAGCGTTATTGCGCTTACCGAAAAGCTCACCGCGATGGGGCTCAAAGACATTGTGATCGACACCGGAACGCGTGAGCTGAAGAAAGCTTTCGAAGAACAGATCCTGATCCGCCGCTCTGCCCTGAAGGACAGGTTCCGGCCGCTCGGGTTCCCGACGATCGTCATGGCCAATGAGATGGGTGACGGGCTCATGGAAGAAGCCCTGGTGGCAGCCACTTTCGTGGCCAAATACGGGGCGGTGATTGTTATGAGCGACTTGCAGCCGCACGTGATTTTTCCGCTCCTCCTCGAACGGCTTAATATTTACACCGACCCGCAACGGCCGATGACCGCCGAGCAGGGAATCTATCCGATCAACAACCCCGACGAGAACTCTCCGGTGCTTGTGACGTGCAATTTCTCGCTGACATACTTTATCGTATCCGGTGAGATCGAGGGCAGCAGGGTGCCTTCGTGGTTATGTGTCCAGGACACCGAGGGACTCTCGGTTATGACCGCCTGGGCCGCCGGGAAGTTCTCGGGCGAATCAGTCGGCAGCTTCATCAACAAGTGTGGGATAAAAGATAAGGTTAAACACAAAAACATTATCATCCCAGGTTATGCGGCAGGTATCAGCGGCGAGTTGGAAGAGGAACTCGGCGCGGGCTGGACCATCTCGGTCGGTCCCAGGGAAGCAAGCCAGATTCCCAAATACCTCAAAAGCCTGAAGGCGTAGACGGGAGATAAAAAGCAATGAAGCTGATAGGTGAAAACCTCAATATAATGAGCATAAAATATGGGGCCGCGCTAAAGGCAAGGGATCCCAAGCCACTTCAGGAGCTTGCTATTTTTCAGGCCAAAGCCGGTATGGACTATGTTGACCTCAATATAGGTCCGGCTGGAAAAACGGGCGTGGAACTGATGAGTTGGCTCGTCCCGGTTATCGAAGAAGTTGTGGATGTTCCGCTCGCTTTGGATACCTCGAATATCAAGGCCATAGAAGCCGGGCTGAAAGCGTGCAAGAAGAATAAGCCGCTTATCAATTCCATTATGGTCCGGCCAGAGAGGATGGAAGCCCTTCTTCCTCTTGCCGCCGAGTATGACGCCGAATTTGTCGGCCTGCTCTGGGGACCCGAAGGAATGCCCAGGGACGAAAACGAACGCGGAGCGCTTTGTGCCGAGTTGGTGTTCAAAGCCACGGGCGAATTCGGCATAAATCCCGAACGCATCTACGTCGATCCGATCCAGACGCCGGTCAACGTTCAGCAGATTCAGATCATGAGCGTTCTCGAGTTCATGAAGATGTTCGCGGACATTGCACCAGGGTGCAGAAGCACCATCGGCCTTTCGAACGTGTCCAACGGCCCTCCGGATCACCTGCGCCCGATTCTCAATCAGGTCATGCTGATCATTCATAAACGGCACGGGCTGTTTTCGGCAATAGTGGACTGCTATGACACCAAGCTCCATGAAATTGCCCGGGGCAAACATCCGAACCTCGAAGCTCTCGTCCATAAGGTGGAAGACGGGCAAGCGATTGATATGAATCCACTTACCGATGAGGAGCGCCAATTCGTAAAGACGGCCAAGGTTATCCTGGGCCAATCGCTCTATTCGGATTCGTGGCTCCAAATCTGATCTGCCAAAGAAATTAGCGGGAAGCAGGAAGCGGGGGAAGCAGGAAGCAAGAAGCAGCGAGCGGTCTTCTTCCAGCTTCTTGCTCCTCGCTCCTTGCTTCCTGCTCCCATCTTCCCGCTTCCAGCTTCCTGTTCCCTGCTCCCCGCTCCCTGCTCCCCGCTCCCCGCTCCCCGCTCCCCGCTCTCTCATTAGTGCTTGAAAAGTTATGTTTAATGTGAAAAATTGCTTTGATCAGACCTGCCTGACATCGATTAGTGAAAAGTTTAAACAAGGGGGTTCCTATGAGTAAGTACGTTTATTTTTTTGGAGATGGAAAAGCGGAGGGCGATGCCAAAATGAATACCCTCCTGGGCGGAAAGGGCGCTAACCTGGCAGAGATGGCGCAATTGGGCATCCCCGTGCCTCCTGGTTTCACTATCACTACCGATGTGTGCGCATACTATTACCAGAACGGCGGCGAGTATCCTGCCGAACTGAAGGGCCAGGTAGAAGAGGCCATGCACAGGCTTGAGGAACTCATGGGGCGAAAATTCGGCGATCCCGAGAATCCTCTGCTCGTCTCGGTTCGTTCCGGGGCAGCCCGCAGCATGCCCGGAATGATGGACACCATCCTCAACCTCGGCCTCAATGATCATTCAGTGCAAGGTCTGATCAAGATGACCGGGGACGAACGGTTTGCCTATGATTGCTACCGTCGTTTTATATCTATGTATGGGGACGTGGTCCTCGGTTTGAAGCCCGAGTCAAAAGATTCGCACGATCCTTTTGACCTGTTGATCGAGGAAATGAGGAAAAACAACGGCGTTGAGTTCGACAATCAGCTTGCGGCAAGTGACCTCAAGGAATTGGTCGAAAAATACAAAGGCTTGATTCGCGGGCGCAAGAAAACCGAATTTCGTCACGATCCGTGGGATCAGCTCTGGGGCGCAATTACTGCCGTTTTCGGATCATGGAACAACCCGCGTGCGATCGCTTATCGCGAAATAAACAATATCCCGGATTCCATGGGCACGGCTGTAAGCGTCCAATGCATGGTGTTCGGGAACCTGGGAGATGATTGCGGCACGGGTGTTGGCTTTACGCGCAATCCGGCAACTGGCCGGAATGTGTTTTACGGCGAGTACCTGATAAATGCCCAGGGAGAGGATGTCGTTGCGGGCATCAGGACGCCTCAGCCCATTAACAGAAGCCAGCAAGGCAGTTGCGGTGGGCAGTCGCTCGAAGAAACCATGCCCGAAATTTATGCCCAGCTCGATGCCATTCGGGAAAAGCTTGATCGCCATTACCGGGACATGCAGGATATCGAGTTTACTATTGAGAAGAATAAACTCTGGATGTTGCAGACGCGCACCGGCAAAAGAACGGGTTTCGCCTCGTTCAAGATAGCCGTGGATATGGCCAGGGAGGGCTTGATAAGCAAGGAAGAAGCCCTCATGAGGGTGGACTCCGACCAGTTGGACCAGCTCCTGCGCCCCACTTTCGACCCCAAGGCTAAGATGGACGCCGTCAAGGACGGCACTTTGCTCGCCAGGGGGCTCAATGCAGGTCCAGGCGCCGCGACGGGCCGGGTGGTGTTCAACGCTCATGATGCCGAGGAATGGGCAAAGAGGGGCGAAGTGGTTATCCTCGTTCGCCTGGAAACTTCTCCGGAAGACATTCGCGGCATGAACGCCTCGCGCGGAATTCTGACCGCACGCGGCGGGAAGACCTCGCACGCGGCTCTTGTTGCCCGGCAGATGGGGAAGGTGTGCGTCGTTGGCTGCGGAGAGCTCGAAATAGACTACCACAACCGGAGGATGACCGTGGGCGACCGCGTCATCAGGGAAGGCCAGTACCTCTCGCTCGACGGGAGCGCGGGAGAAGTCTTTGCCGGGCAGATCCCGACCAGGCCTTCGGACATCGAGCGCATAATCATCGACAAGAGCCTCGCGCCTCAGAGATCACAGATTTACCAGGACTATGTGGCCCTTATGGGGTGGGCAGACGAATCCAGGCGTATGGAGGTCTGGACCAACGCCGATCAGCCAAACCAGGCAGAGGACGCAATTGCATTCGGGGGCGAGGGGATCGGGCTCACCCGTACCGAACACATGTTTTTTCACGAGAACCGCATAGATGCGGTGCGCGAAATGATTCTGGCCGAGGACCGCGCGGGGCGCGAGCGTGCACTGGCCAAGCTGCTGCCGATGCAGAAGGAAGATTTCAAGGCCCTTTTCAAGGTGATGAGGGATAAGCCGGTTACCATCCGGACGCTCGATCCGCCCCTCGATGAGTTCCTTCCCAAGAAGGAAGATGAAAAGGAAATTCGGAAGCTTGCGCTCAAGATGGGTGTTACTTTCGAGCAGCTCCAGGCCAAGGTCAAAAACCTCGAAGAAGACAACCCGATGCTCGGTCATCGCGGATGCCGCCTGGGCGTCAGCTACCCGGAAATTACCGCGATGCAGGTACGGGCCATAATGGAGGCCGCTTGTGAGATCTCCCGGGAAGGTATGGAGGTTCGCCCGTACATCATGATCCCCCTGGTCGGCCATGTGAGCGAGTTCAGGAACCAGAGGGAAGTCGTGGATGCCATAGCCGTCCAGGTCATGCAGGAATACGAGATCACTGTTGAATACCACGTCGGGACTATGATCGAGGTGCCGCGGGCAGCACTGACCGCCGACAAAATTGCCGAAGAGGCGGAATTTTTCTCCTTCGGCACCAACGACCTCACGCAAACCACTTACGGGCTCGACCGCAACGGTTATGGCAGGTTCCTGCCCACCTACCTGGACAAGATCTGGGAACACGATCCGTTCAGCCGCCTCGACCGGGAAGGCGTTGGAGAGTTGATGAAAATCGCGGTCGAAAAGGGACGCTCCGCCAGGCCCGGTCTCAAGATCGGCATTTGCGGCGAGCATGGAGGGGAGCCCAGTTCCGTAGAATTTTGCCACCAGATCGGACTCGATTACGTGAGTTGCTCGCCCTCCAGAATTCCGATCGCGATCCTCGCCGCCGCCCAGGCCGCTATAAGAGAAAAACGCGCAAAGGAGGATTCCGAATCTGTCCCGGCTCCGCCGATTGTGCAGGCAAAAAAGATGAGGCGTTAATGAACACGATTCGTCTTCGCAGATCGATAATCTCGGTGCCGGCAAACCGTGAAAAGATGGTGAATAAGGCGTTTAACCTTGATGCCGACGTTATCATGCTCGATCTCGAAGATTCCGTGCCGATCGATGAAAAGGAGACGGCCCGCAAACGGGCCGTCTCCGCCTTCAGGGACCAGGAGTGGAAGGGAAAGGTCAGGTCGTGCCGCATCAACGGGATGAGTACGCCCTTTGCCTACCGGGACATAATTGATATAGTTGAACAAGCGGGCGAATACATCGATACGATAGTTGTTCCAAAGGTCGATGACCCTGCGGAAATAAAGGCCATCGACTATCTTTTGACCCAGATAGAGTTGGGTATGGGTCTCAAGAGGCCAATCGGGATTGAAGCTTCAATAGAGACGGCGTTTGGAATGCTCAGAGCGGGAGAAATCGCCTTCAGCTCTCCGCGAGTTGAAACGCTCGTATTTGGTGTTGCTGATTACAGCGCCTCCCTGACCATGTTGAGCAAGGGCGTAAGCGGTCATGGCGAGTCAGAGGATTTCTACCCGGGTCACCGGTTCCATTTTCCGTTGAGCCGGATGGCGATGGCGGCGAAGGCCGCCGGCCTGTCGGCAATCGACGCGCCTTATGGAGATTATAAAGACCCCCAAGGACTGAGGCGTTCCTGCCAGATGAGCGCCTCCCTTGGCTATGACGGCAAATGGGTGATTCATCCGGACCAGATTGCAATTGTAAATGAGGTCTATTCTCCTTCGGAGGAGGATTTCCAACGCTCCGCAAAGATTTTGAAGGCCTATGAACAGGCCATGGCGACGGGAGCAGGTTCGCTCGCCCTGGATGGGAAAATGGTCGATGCGGCGTCCATACGCGTCGCCCGTTTGGTCTATGCTCAATGGGAAACAATTAACAGGCAAAAATGAAGCCCGGAACGCCAAAAATTAATGATGCTCAGTCGTTCGAGCGTCACCAGGATGATTTGACCAGGCATCTGGAACTTCAGATTCTCTACGACATCTTCTCTGCTCTTTATAGTTCAACGCATCTTAGGGATGTTCTCAAACGCGCTCTGTCCAATATCCTGGGGACCCTAAAGTTCAAAATGGGGTCCCTGTACCTGGTAAAAGAATCCAATGGTGAAAAATGGCTGCTTGAGCTTTCAGCCCACCATGGGTTTTCGCCCACCCTGCTAAACAGCATACAGTTTCTCACATTGCCCGCAAAGACGTTGGCCAGGTACAACGATAAGAACCCGATCCGGTGGTTTCCGATCTCAAGGATTGATTTTGCCCCCCTTCGCCAGCGCATGAAAGAGGAGGGAGTCAATGAAATCATCTGTATCCCGCTTATGTCCCACAACAATGTCGTCGGGCTTCTTTATGTAACAAACGACGGATCGTATAAGTTGGGGCCGGGGCAAGTCGAGCTTCTCAGGGCTATCGGAAACCAGCTCGGGGTTTCAATCCAGAATGCAAGGCTGTTCGATTCGGTGGAACGTGCGAAGTGCGAACTGGAGGTCAGCTTTGACGCAATTCAGGACGCCATCTTCCTGGTTGATAACAGGATGCGGATTTATCGGGTGAATCGCACGAGCGAGATGGTTTACGGGCCGGAACTGGTCGGACAAAGATATACCCGGGTCCTCTACCGTACCGAGCAGCCCCCTGCCGACTGTCCCATCTGGGCGTGCCTCCAGGATGCTCAGCCTGTTCGCAGGCAGGGGCCTCATCCGCGCTGGGGAGGTTACTACCACTACCATGCGTTCCCGGTCTTAAACGTTTCCGGAGACCTCGAACGGGTGATCTATTATGAGAAGGACGCCACCGAGGCCAGAAAACTGGAACAGCGTCTCCAACAGGTTGAGCGGCTAAAGGCGCTGGGGACACTGGCCGCAGGAGTTGCCCACGAAATTCGCAACCCTCTGGCTACTATAAACTTCAACTCCCAGATGCTCAGGCGCGAGCTGGAATTGAGACCGGCCCAGCAGGAGATGTTCGAGGACGTATTCGAACAGATACAGCGCATTGACCGGATCATTCAGCAGGTGCTCCATTTCGCCCGGCCCAGCGACCCTCAGTTCCTGCCGGTAGGCCTCAATGAGGTCGTGCACCGCTGCCTGGATATGTCAAAGATGTACCTCATAAAGGTCGGGGTGGAAGTCTCTGTTGATCTTTGGTCCGGCCTGCCTCCTATTGTCATGGATTTCAACCAGATCTGCCAGGTATTGATGAACCTGATTATCAATTCCATCGAAGCGATGCCCGATGGCGGAAAATTGAGGATAAGCACTTTTTTGCATCAGGATCAGCGGCAAGTTTTCCAAATCCAGGATTCGGGGACCGGTATTCTGGAAGAAGATAAAGGCCGCATCTTCGACCCATTCTTTACTCGAAAACCAGAGGGGACCGGAATGGGCCTCAGCATTTCAAGGCAGATAATAGAAAAGCACGGCGCCTTTATGGAACTCGATTCCAAGCCCGGGGAAGGGACCACATTCCGACTTATTTTTCCCCTGGAAACGAATCTGACGCCTGAGGAGGCCACTTAGTAATTACGAATTAAATCATACTCTTGCCTTGCGCTAGCTGAGGCAGGGGGGCTTTTTCTTGCCGCCGCCGAAGGTAGCGGCGAACCTGGCCGGCGGTCCCACCGCCCCCGCCACTGTCTTAATCGGGATAGATCATGAAAATCAAGTTCCTGGGTGTGGGATCGGCCTTTACCACAGCCGATTATTACCAGTCCAACATGTTATTGACTGCCCGCAACGGCAGGAAAATGCTGATCGATTGTGGCAGCGATATACGCTTCTCTCTTGCTGAATGTGGCTTTGGACTCAGGGATTTTGGCGGACAAATCGACGCAATCTACATATCGCACCTTCACGCCGACCATATAGGCGGGCTGGAAGGGGTGGCGTTCAATACCATGTTTGATGCGCAAAGCCCCCAGTGCAAACTTTTCATTCCGCAGAGTCTGCGCAAAGACCTTTGGGAACATTGCCTGAAGGGCGGCCTCATGTGCGTGCAGGACAAAGAAGTGGACCTATCGGATTACTTTGCCTGTTGCCCGATTGCGGAAAACGGGCCTTTCCGGTGGGAGGGCATTGATTTTTCCCTTGTCAAGATGCTTCACACAGGCCCGGGATGCAAAAACGCTTACAGTTTCGGTCTGGTTATCACTCATGAGACCGGGAGCATCTTTATATCTACTGATGCTCAATTTCAGCCTGATTTGCTTGGTGAAATCGCCGGCCGGGTTGAATTGATCTTCCACGACTGCGAGACAATGCACACACCCTCCGGGGTTCATGCTCATTATGACGATCTGTGCACCCTGCCTCTTAGCCTTAAACAGAAAATGTGGCTGTATCATTATCAGCCAAATCCCACGCGGGACCCGGGGGCGGAAGGGTTCAGAGGGTTTGTCGCAAAGGGGCAGGAGTTCGTTTTTTAGTCACTAATCCCGTAATATTGCTTGTACCAGTTTATGAAAGCCGATATCCCCTGACGCAAGGGGGTTCTGGCGCGAAAGCCAAAATCGCGCGCAATATCATCGGTATCCGCAAAGGTGTTCGGGACATCGCCGGGTTGCATGGGAAGAAAGTCTTTCAGAGCCTTCTTTTGAAGGCAATCCTCTATTACCGATATAAATTCGAGGAGTTGGACAGGCTTGTTGTTTCCGATATTATAGATCCTGTAAGGAGCAAAACTGGCGCCGGGGTCCGGCCTTAGCCCGTTCCATTTCAGGTCGGGCGCAGGTGGATGATCGATGAGCCGCAGCACCGCTTCCACAACGTCATCGATATATGTAAAATCGCGGCTCATCAGACCGCTGTTGAATACCCTGATCGGTTCCCCGGTGAGAATTGCGCGTGTAAAAAGAAAAAGAGCCATGTCCGGACGTCCCCACGGACCATAGACCGTAAAAAAACGCAGACCCGTGGATGGAATCCCGTATAAGTGGGCATAGGAGTGGGCCATTAGCTCGTTTGCTTTTTTTGTCGCCGCGTAAAGTGAAACGGGGTGGTCCACGTTATCGTGTACTGAGAAAGGGATTTTCTCGTTTGCCCCGTAAACCGAGCTCGATGAGGCGAAAACCAGATGCTTGACTCCGCTGAGCCTGCAACCCTCGAGCACGTTTAAGAACCCGTCGATGTTACTCTGAATATAGGCGCGAGGATTGGTCAGGGAGTACCGCACTCCAGCTTGAGCGGCCATGTGAGCCACTATATCGAATGAATGCTCTGCGAAAAGCCTTTCAATGGAAGGATGGTCCTCCAAGCCAAGTTTGAAAAACTTGAACCCGGCATGCCTTGCAAGCAAAGAGAGTCGGTCTTGTTTGATCCTCACGTCATAATAATCGTTGAGGTTGTCAAGACCTGCCACAGGCAGACCCGCTTCAAGCATCTTCAAAGCTATGTGAAAACCGATAAAACCGGCTGCGCCTGTCACTAAAACTGGTTTCTGAAGATCCATCGTTGAGTTCCGTATGCACCTCTTCTACCTTATCAAGAATCCGCCCGGACCGGAAGAGAATTTTTTTTGGCCCGCCCCTATATCAGTAAATATCGAATATGTCAAGTGATATTCTAATATTAGGTATTGAATACCCCTTTTCTAACGTCATAATTCGACGTTTATCTTCTAACATCGACAGATACCGTGAAAAATAGTGGTTATTATCGTTGTGTAGTTTTGATAGCAGACTCTGCGTTCGCAGCCAATGTGACCGAGTTGGCGGAGCTGTATCTTCCCTGATACATGGAGAGGAACAACGGCACTGTGAATATACCGCGTAAGCACAAAATCGTTTTCATCATTTTTGCAATACTGCTGGCCGGGTTAGCGCTACCGCAGGCTTCCGGGGCATATTCCGGCAGAGTTGTTGAAGTTCGCAAAGGAGATGTACTGATGGTTGATACCGGAGGCGTGGTGCAGGAAATCCGCCTCTATGGTGTTGCCTGCCCGGTCTTCGGGCAACCCTTTTATGACAAGGCGCGATTTTTGGTAAATCACTTATCACTTCAAAGAACCGTGGAGATCACCCCTGTCTTCAAGGATGAGAATGGGGTCGAGAATGCACTTGTCCGGATAGAAGGGGTGAAGGATTACTTGAACAACCAACTCATAGGATATGGGTTGGCATGGGTGAGACCATGCGACGCAAAATCGAGACTATGCACAGAATGGAAAAAGCAGGAGGAATTTGCGCAGATGAATTTCATCGGACTTTGGGCTCAACCGCCTGCAATTGCGCCATGGGAGTGGCAAAACGCTGAACGAAGGGAAATCTACGAGCGAGGCCTCAAGTCAAAAAATCAGCAGAAATAGCTAACAATTGGGCAGTTGTCAGTGGTCAGCGGGCACGCGCGGCGAGAGTCAGAAAAAAATACGCGGCATCAAAGAAGAGGGGATGCGCATTGCAACTGTGATGATTATTGTGATGCAGAATTCGCCATGTTCTCTTATCAGGAACAGCATACTATCGGGTAGGTCAAAATGAAATTAAGAGCCTTTATCCTATTTGTTCTCTCATTTACGCTATATTGTTGTGGACCATACACCAAGAACGCGGCAGTTGTCGGGGCGCCCGGCACGGTCGCACCACCCGCGCCGCAGGAATACCGGATGACCCCCGGTGATAAGATTAGCATCAAGTTATTTTATAATCCCGACCTCAACCAGGAAGTGACGGTCCGGCCCGACGGGAAAATTGCATTGATGCTCGTACACGACGTTAATGCTGCCGGGATAACCCCTTCCGAACTGACACAGCAGTTGACTGAAAGCTATGGGAAATTTCTTCAGCAGCCTGAGGTCGCCGTTATAGTGAGTGCGTTTGCAGGCCAGAGAGTGTTTGTGGGAGGACAGGTGGCACTGCCCGGAGTCAAGGATATCATTGGTCCCACAACTGTTCTGCAGGCTATTGCAATGGCCGGCGGCTTCAAGGACGATGCCCGTCTTGATGAAGTGGTGGTTATGCGCCGGGATGAAAACGGAAAACCCTTTATAATTAAACTGGACAGCGCAAAAGCAACGAAGGGTATTGATCTGCAGCAGGATATTTATGTGCAGGCTTACGATATGGTTGTAGTGCCGAGGAGCAATATTGGAGACGTGGACCTCTGGGTCCTGCAGTACATTCACAATACTCTAGGAATACTTGGTCAAGATGCCATAAATTATTATTATATTATAGAAGGGGTGGGGATTGTGAATTCGGTGCCGCCGGTGCGGTGAGAGGCTTTATGGCAGCAACCTGAATAATAATGAGAGATTAGAAATGATTGATTCCCCGAATACGAACTTTCCGGTGCCTTCCCAGGGGGCGGACCTTCCGTCATTACAGTCCGAACGTATGTTCCTGGTGAGAGAGGCATATCCAGCAAACAATCTTCGCGACTACGCGTCCATATTCTTTAAACATAAAACCGACATCCTTGTAACTTTCGTTGTGCTGTGCGCCATCTTTAGTACAGCCGCAATCGTATACAAATATTGGATCTATGAGCCCGATTTTCAGGCAAAATCATCTCTTTTGGTCAGATTCGGCTGGGAAAATCATTCTCCGGAACTGTCGCTTGAAAAGCGCGATGCCCCAACTATAAGCCAGGCAGAGCTCGTGGGGTCTGAAGCGACCATACTGGGGAGCAGAGAGCTAAAAGAGAAGGTCATCAGGACCTTGAAACCGGAAATCATGTTTCCCCTGCTTGTCAAAGCGCCTTATCGAGGACTTAGCAACAGCGAAGCTGCGGTGGTGCTCTTTGAGAAGCAACTTGCCATCACTCCCTCGAAAACGGGTACGGGTAATGTAATCGAAGTCACTTTCAATGGTAATAATCCTACTGTATCGGCCACTGTGGTCAATGAACTGGTTGACTACTATATCGATAAGCGAAGTGAAATTTATAAGGACCCGAAATCAGTACTGTTTCTCGAGAAGAAGGCTGACGAATACAGGCAAAAACTGGCCGAATCCGAGGACAGACTGAAGGCTTTTCGCGATGAGACCAAGATTATTTCGTTTGACGAACAGCGCAGCCTTTTTCTCAAAGAACGTTCGGACCTGGGCGTTGCTTTGAATGGGACCGCAAACGGAATGAAAGAAGTCCAGGAAAAGATCGGCGAACTCGAAAAGCAATTGAGTTCACTTTCTAAAACTACAGTTACTGCAGGCTCTTTTGAAGTACAAAAAGAAGGTCAGGCAAGACTGCTCACTCTTCAACTTCAGGAAAAAGATCTGTTGTCCAAATACAAGGAAGATAATCCCCTGGTCGTTAACGTTCGTAATCAAATAGAAATGGTAAAGAAATACATAGCAACGAACTCGGCCGGAGATGCCAAACCCGGTATTGCTCCCCCTGACCCGGTATATCAGGAGGTTCTAAAACAGCTTTTAAACAACAAGACTGAAGCGAGCGCATTGAGGGTCAGATTCGCCGACGTGACGAAGCAGCTTGGCGAACTCAATGCCGAAATTCAATCATTGGAAGCCCTCGAGAATCGCTACAAAGAACTGGCAAGGGAAGCTAAGTCCAACGAGGAAAAATATCACGGTTACCGCCAGAGGCTCGAAGAAGCCAAGGTATATGACGAACTCGACCGCCAGAAAATGACAAGCGTGAGTGTGATTGAACGGGCATGGCCGCCGATTGCCCCGGTTAACTTGCGGCCCCTGCCTATTTTGCTTGCTGTGGCTTTTGGGTTGGCTTTCTTTGGAAGCCTGGGGATCACTTATTTGCGGGAACTTGGAAAACAGGTGATGAGTACGGCTTTGGAGGCTGAAAAAAGATTGGACCTCCCAGTGCTGATTACTATCCCGATTAAGAGTTAATAAGCAAATGTATCTCGATTTTTTCAAATTCAAAAAGAGTCCTTTCCACATTACTCCCGATCCGGATTTTCTCTTTCTGAGTCCGAGTCACAAGGAGGCCTCAGCCTCGATCTACTACGGCATCGAGGAACGGAAGGGTTTCGTCGCTGTCACCGGGGAGGTCGGAGTAGGAAAAACGACCATTCTGAGATCATATCTGGAAGGGACCGACCCGGAAAAGACCAGGATCGTATACATATTCAATGCTGCGATCTCCTTTGACAAGCTGTTGAAGCAAATTGCCTCCGAGTTTGGAATCCCGGTCGCTGGTGTAGACTCGGCGGAACTCGTTGACAGCCTCTTCCACTATTTGATCCAGGAATACGAAAACGACCGCAATGTTGTTCTGATAATCGATGAAGCGCAGAACATGCCGGTCGAGACCCTCGAAAGACTGAGGATGCTTTCGAACCTGGAGACCTCGCAGGATAAGCTGCTGCAGATAATTCTTGTGGGCCAACCGGAGTTCGAGGATAAGCTGAATCGGCCTGAATTGAGACAGTTGAAGCAGCGCATAGCTATAATGTGCCGCGTCAGCGCCCTGAAGCCTGAAGAGAGTCTGGCCTATATCCAGCACAGACTGATGAAGGCCTCTCAATTTCATAATCAGGTTTTTACCAAAGACGCCCTGAAGCGCATTGTCAAAGAGGCTAATGGAATCCCCCGGATAATCAATGTGCTGTGTGACAATGCGCTTATTACCGCCTTCGGCTATCAGCGCAACCCCGTAGAGGGTAAAATCGTTAAAGAGGTTATCAAAGATTTTAAAGGCCAAGATCGGTCAGCTTCCTTCAACTGGAAAATTGTTTGGGTCCCGGCCCTGGTTTTGGCCTTTGGTCTTACGGCTCTGGCTTGGAGAGGGCTTGTTACGTCTAAAGAAATTACAACCCTCATAGCGGGAAGTTTAAGTTCAATAATCACCAAGCCGACATCTGTGGAAACCCGAATAAAGCTGCCCGAGGTCAAGCACCCTATTGAGAATGCGCCCGAGCCGGAACGAGCGCCGGCCCTTGCCGAGATCAAGCCTCCTGTTGAGAGTGCGCCAAAAGCGGAACAGGGACAGCCAGTCGCCGAGGTANTGAGAGTGCGCCAAAAGCGGAACAGGGACAGCCAGTCGCCGAGGTAAAGCCTCCTGTTGAGAGTGCGCCAAAAGCGGAACAGATAAAGCCCCTTGCCGAGGTCAAGCCTCCTGTTGAGAGTGCGCCAAAAGCGGAACAGGCGCCGGCCGTTGCCGAGGTCAAGCCCGTAGCTGAGAATTTACCCAAAATGCAAGTCGGGCGGGCGATGACTGATGCCCCGGCATCCGGAGCCGAATCAAGTGTTTCCAAAACAAGGGTTCAAAGCTCCGTCGCGTCCGCTCAGCCTTCGGTGCTGGCGATGCCGGAGCCCCGGATTAAGGATCAACCGCCGGGGGGAAACTTGTCCGTATTGGTGGTAAAAAGAGGGGATAGCGTCAGCAAGCTATTGATGGACGCTTACGGCAGGGTGGGTGATGACCTGCTAAGGAGTTTCAGAGAACTGAATCCACAGATCACGAATATAAATAAAATCAGGGAAGGCGAAGAACTTACCCTTCCAAAAGTGCAGAAGAATTGAACCCTCTTATGATTTCTCGAGAGGCGAAGAAAATATACCCTTTTTGCGAAAGAATACAGTTATGAGCAAAATTTATGAAGCCTTGCAGAACGTTCACCGGCAGAAAAAACACCACAGCATGTCGTCCCCGCCGCCTGTGCCTGTCCCTTTTGCTCCGCCGGAGCCGGAGGGAGTTGGGATGGATGATGAGATGCTGAGCCTCTACAAGATCGTTGACACTCTCCTTCCCCAGGGCAAAAAGATAATCCAGTTCATTGGGACCAGAGAAGGGGAGGGCACTTCCACGATCATTCGCGAGTTTGCAAGAGTTTCCGCTGATCTGATCGGGCAGTCCGTGTTGTTGCTGGATGCCGATCGCCATCACCCGTCCCAGAATCGTTTTTTTGACATTCAAAAAGGCTTCAGTTGGGTCGATGCGCTCAAGAGCGATCTGCCTCCCGGAGGAAATGAGTTGCACCAAATAGGGAAGTCTAAATTGTTTTTTAGCCCTTCCAGCAACTCCTCCGCCTCTACGCCCGAAATCTTTGACTCGAGGTTCGCGCGGATGTGCGAAAATCTCAAAAAGGAATTCGACCTGGTATTGATCGACTCCTCGCCTCTGACTCTTTCGCCTGACGGCTTGGCCATTGCTTCGAAGGTAGATGGAGTCATACTGGTGGTTGAGGCTGAAAAGACCAGGTGGCAAACGGTAAAAAAGGTCAGAGACAATATAGCAAGAGTTGGCGGAAATATACTGGGTGTTGCTCTGAATAAGAGGCGCTACTATATTCCTCAGTTCATTTACAAATACCTGTAAATAAGTGAGCGGCAAGAAACAAATCCTTTCTCACCGGGGGAAAATCCACCGATTTTGTTTGTGGTTTCAAACGGGGTCGCCAATCCGCAAGTTATCGAATACGATAAGAATTGTCTCTGAATTGACCACTGTTGCTACCCGATTTATCATCGCATAAATAGCCCCTTTACTAACCGTCTCCGAGGATCAATCATGTAGTGAGATTAGTAAAGTCTCACTCTTTAAGGAGGGCGGTAGTATGCAACTTATATCTGCCGGTTCAACACAGGATTTTCCAGCGGGGCACGTGAAGATTTCTTCCCCGTGCCGATACAAGCTCGAAATCGATGAGCTGCCTACACTAGAATACGATGAGGATGCTTTCAACAGAATCCTTGCTCTGGAACGCAAAAGGTCCGAAAGGTCGAAAAGACCTTTCATGTTACTGCTTTTGTCCCTGAACAGAGTCCCTGCCGATGAAAACGGCAATGACAGCCGAGCGAAAATACTTACGAGCCTCTCGGAGAGCAAAAGGGATACGGACGTACTCGGTTGGTACAGGTCAGGTTCGGTTATCGGGATCATTTTTACCGAGATCTGCAAGTCATGCAACGGGGCCGCATTCGAGAGCGTGACAGTGAGAATAGGTTCGCATCTGGCTTTGTATGTTGAGCCGGAAATAATTGAAAAAATTGAAGTATCTTTCTATCATTTCCCTGAAAAGCTCAAGTCCGATGGTTCATCAACTCAACTTACGCTCTACCCGGAGATCAGGCAGAGCCATGATTCACACAAAAAGTCGCTGTTAATCAAAAGGGGCATGGATATCGTTGGCAGCCTTGTGGCGATCATACTGGCAGCACCCCTTTTTGTGGTTATTTCCGCATTGATAAAGCTGACTTCCGAGGGTCCCGTTTTATTCCGCCAAAAACGGGTGGGCCAATATGGCAAGACTTTCACGTTTCTCAAATTCAGGTCCATGCGTGTAAATAACGATTCGTCGATTCACAGGGAGTACGTCAAGAGCCTGATCGAATGCTCTGATAACGGCTCACACAATGGGGACCCACAAAAGACGGAAGTATTCAAGATCCAAAACGATCCCAGGGTTACACCTATTGGAAAATTCCTCAGAAAAACCAGCCTTGATGAGCTTCCTCAATTCTTTAACGTGCTCATGGGCAGTATGTCGCTTGTCGGGCCGCGTCCTCCCATTCCATATGAGCTTGAGAACTATGATCTCTGGCATATGAGACGGGTGCTGGACATGAGGCCGGGCATAACGGGCATGTGGCAGGTCGAGGGGAGGAGCAGTACGACTTTCAACGAGATGGTACGGCTTGATATTTATTACATGACAAACTGGAATATCTGGCTGGACCTGAAGATCCTGTTCAGGACACCTCTGGTTGTCCTGACAAGCAAAGGCGCTTATTAATCAGGAATCAGGCTGATATTCCGCGGGGCGGTCCAGGTCAGTTTCCGGGGAGGGTAGAACGGTCCCGGATTGGTCCCAGATGGAGGGGAAAAATGATTCGACTTGGACTAGTAGGTTACGGATATTGGGGGCCCAACATCGCCCGTAATTTCAATAGCGCCGAAGAATGCCGGGTTGTCAGGATTTGTGACGGGCGGGAAGATGCTCGAAACCGAGCCCAAAAGGCCCACCCCGGCGTAGAGACGATCAGTGACGTCAATGCGCTGGTTACAGCTCCGGATATAGATGCCGTTGCCGTGGTGACGCCTGTTTCCACCCATTTTGAACTGGCGAAAAAGGCTTTGGAAAACGGCAAACACGTGTTTGTCGAAAAACCATTTACCGCCTCGTCCGCACAGGCCCTTGAGTTGATCGAGCTTGCCGAACGAAACCACCTCAAGATAATGGTGGACCATACATTTCTTTTTACCGGGGCGGTTCGAAAAATTAAACAGCTTGTAGATGACGGTGTAATGGGCAGTATCTATTATTATGACTCGACCAGGGTTAATCTGGGGCTTTTTCAACACGATGTCAATGTCATCTGGGACCTTGCGCCACACGACATTTCGATTATGAATTACGTGATAGGTGAGCAACCCGAGGCCATTGTGGCAACGGGAGGCAATCACTTCACCGAGCATGAATATGTGGCGTACGTCACGGTTTATTTTTCGAATAATGTGATCGGTCACCTGAATGTGAACTGGCTCTCTCCGGTGAAGGTCAGAACGACCCTGCTCGGCGGCGAGAAAAAGATGCTCGTTTGGAATGACCTGGACGCCGATGAAAAGATCAAGGTCTATGACAAAGGGGTGGAAATCCTCAACCCGGAAAGTGTGTATGACCTGCTGGTCAGCTATCGCTCCGGCGACATGTGGGCGCCAAAGCTGGAACAAACCGAAGCGCTGAGGCTCGAAACTCAACACTTTATAGATTGCATCGTAAATGATGAAAAGCCTCTGAACGACGGCTATGCGGGGTACCGGGTGGTCAGCATGCTCGAGGCCGCAGACAGGTCGCTGAAAAAGAAAGGGGAACTCGTTTGCTTGACTACCTCTGTGTAGCCGATGACGTGGAGCTTGGACAAAACGTCAGGTTGGCAAAATTTATAAATCTTTATGGCTGCCGGATTGGCGATAATACCAGGATTGGAACTTTTGTCGAAGTACAGAAAAACGCAGTAATCGGGAAAAATTGTAAGATCTCCAGTCACACCTTCATCTGCGAAGGGGTGACTATCGAAGATAACGTCTTTATCGGCCACGGAGTGGTTTTCATAAACGATACGATTCCGCGGGCAACCAATCCTGCCGGAGAACTTCAAACAGAAGACGACTGGAAGGTCGAAACGACCCTGGTTAAAAAGGGCGCCTCAATAGGCTCCGGAGCTACCATTCTCGCCAACGTCACAGTCGGTGAGAATGCAATAGTTGGCGCAGGCGCCGTTGTGACCAGGGACGTACCTCCCCATGCCGTAGTAGCCGGAAACCCTGCCAGGATTCTGAGGTTTTTAGATGAATAAAATGATTGAGGCCCCCATTCCCTTTCTCGACCTGGTGACCCCTCACCTGGAACTTGAAGAAGAACTTGTAAACGTTTTTCGATCCGCGGTGAAGACGGCCGGCTTTATCGGCGGCCACATGGTGGAGGGATTCGAGAGTGATTTTGCGGAGTTTAGCGGGACAAAATATTGCATCGGTGTCGGAAGCGGGACCGATGCCCTACGCTTCGCACTTATTGCTGCCGGAATTGGGCAGGGCGACATTGTCGTTACCGTCCCAAACACTTTCATCGCCACGACCGAGGCTATTTCGCAGGCCGGCGCCATCCCGGATTTTGTGGACGTGTCGGATTCGACCTTAAATATGGACCCGGAAAAACTTCGCCTGTACCTTGAGACGCGGTGCGTTGCAGACAAGCGCGGCAGGTTGGTGCATCGTCAAAACGGGCGGCCTGTGACCGCTGTGGTCCCGGTGCACCTTTACGGGCGGCCCGCTGAAATGGATCCGATCCTGAGGCTGGCCGAAGAATACAACCTGAAGGTGATCGAAGACGCCTGCCAGGCCCACGGCGCCGAGTATTATTCAGATCGTGAAAAGACGTGGAAGAAGGCCGGGTCGATGGGCATTGCAGCCGCATTCAGTTTCTATCCTGGAAAAAACCTGGGGGCCTGTGGGGAAGCGGGGGCGGTCACTACCAATGATGAGACGATAGCTCAAAGAATCCGCGTGATCCGCGATCACGGCCAGGCGAAGAAATACTATCATGATCTGGAAGGCTACAATGGCCGACTCGATGCAATTCAGGCCGGCATTCTCCGGGTGAAGCTCAAGCACCTTCCAGAGTGGAACCAGGCCAGAAGACAGAGCGCTCAGATCTATGGCGAGCTTCTCGCCGGCATCGAAGAGATAATCGCACCTGTCGAGCCCGGTTGGGCCAAATCGGTCTATCACCTCTATGTCGTTCGCTCTACTCGTCGGGATCTTCTTCAGGAAAGCCTCCAGAAACAGTCTATCATGACAGGCCTTCACTATCCTTTGCCGCTTCACCTTCAGAAGAGTTACGCTGGCCTGGGATTGAATTCAGGATCTTTTCCGGTGAGCGAACGCGCAGCTTCGGAGGTCCTTTCTCTACCGATGTGGCCGGGACTGAACCGCAACCAGCAGGAAAGAATCGCCAAGTCAATTGCCGAGTTCTTTCTTGGCGACAGCGTCTGAGATTACTCATGTCTCCGCAATCTGACCTGCAGATCATAGATCCTTTGAATTTCCCGGGCTGGGATGACCTTGTTCTCTCTGCTGACAATTACTCCTTTTTTCATACCTCAGCCTGGATAAGAGTGCTCTGCGAGTCATATGGCTACAGTCCGTCATTTTTCGCCCTGTCCCGCGATGGAAAGCTTTCGATCGTGATTCCCCTGCTGGAGGTGAAAAGTTTTTTCACCGGGCGAAGAGCCGTATCTCTGCCGTTCAGCGATTACAGCGAACCGGTCGTATTCGACGGCTCCTCTCTCTCGGGTCTTCCCGGCAGCTTGATCGACACTGCAAAAAAAAAAGGATGGAAGTATCTCGATTTCAGAGGCGGAAGTTTTTTTCCACCAGGAATTCCGTCCTGGTCTCGTTATCTGCATCATAGTCTTGAGCTCTCTAACCCGGAAGACCTCTTGTCAAAATTTCACAAGAATACGGTCCGGAATCTGAAAAAAGCAAAGGCATCCGGGCTGAGTGTCGGCGTTTTCGATTCTTTCGATGCGATACGGCAATACTACAGGCTGCATTGTCAGACCAGAAAAAGGCAGGGCGCGCCTCCTCAGCCTTTCTCATTTTTTAAAAAGATATTCGAACATGTATGCTCAAAAGGTCATGGTCAGGTAGTTCTTGCACACTACAATGACAAACCCGTTGCAGGAGCTGTCTTTTTCCATTTCGGGCGCAAAGCTATGTACAAGTACGGGGCCCTGGATATGAACTACGCCACGTTGGGAGCTAGTACGGCAGTCATGTGGGAAGCCATGAGCGGGTATGCGGCCCTGGGATATCAGGCTTTCTGCTTTGGACGGACGGATCTTGGCAACGAAGGTCTGAGACGGTTCAAACTGGGGTTCGGTCCTGATGAATATCTTCTCGATTACCGTCGTTTCGACGTTTTAAAGGGTGCTTTCGTTGGAGGTAATGAAAAAAACAGGCTCCCCCTCTCACGGTTTATTAAACACTTCCCGATCCCGGGATTGAAGATGATCGGACTAACATACAGGCACTTCGGATAAACCCGGCAGATAGATACTGAAAAGATCATTTGGTTTTGGTTCCGGCACCTGCCGGGCTGAGTGGCTTCGAAAGGGTCTTCACCCTTTTTTGCGTGATAATTAAACATGGAGCAATCCAAAATGGCTGTCCCAAGCATTGTAAACCACTTCTATTACACTATCCGGCCCGCCCTTCCCCGAAGGGTTCAGATTGCTCTTAGAAGGAAGGTCGCCCTGGCTAAACTAAAGAAGAACAGTTTCTCATGGCCCATATGTCACGGTTCGGAAGTTGCCCCTCCGGGTTGGAAAGGGTGGCCCGAAGGCAAAAAATTCGCCCTCGTCCTGACCCATGATGTCGAAAACATGAGAGGCCAGGAAAAATGCCTTGATGTGGTAAAGCTTGAAGAAAGCATGGGGTTTCGGTCGTCCTTCAATTTGGTCGCGGAGCGATATCGTGTCTCTGCCGCATTGAGGGCCGAGCTCACAGCCCGAGGCTTTGAAGTGGGGCAGCATGGGCTATATCACGACGGCAAAAAATTCAGGTCGCGCAAAATCTTTGATGAACGTTCGCCCCGAATCAATCAGTATCTGCGGGAATGGAACGCTGTGGGCTTTCGCTCTCCGTCGATGTACTGCAAACTTGACTGGATTCATGATCTCAATATCGAATACGACCTCTCGACATTCGATACCGATCCCTTCGAGCCGGAGGCCAAGCCGGCCGGCACTATATTCCCGTTTTTTATCACTGCGCCATCGGGCGGAAAGGGATATGTCGAACTCCCGTATACTTTGCCCCAGGACATGACGCTCTTTGTGATGCTGCAACAGAAGAATATAGATATCTGGAAAAACAAACTCGACTGGATTGTCAAACATGGCGGAATGGCGCTCGCATTGGTGCATCCCGACTACATGTGCTTTGGTGGCAAGACGGCACCGGATGAATATCCGGCAAGTCATTATAAAGATCTCCTGGAGTATGTGGAATCGCGCTACAAGGGGATGTACTGGAACGCTTTGCCGCGCGATGTCGCCCGTTTCTGGTTGTCTTCCGGTATGGGCCTTGCCACGCGAACGAAAGTCCCGGTTACAACGGTCAAAATGCCCGCGCATGCATTTCCTGGAGCAGCGCAAATCCGGCCTGCCGGTGTCCGAACAACAAAACCGCCGGGACGAGAAGCGCCAAGGCGTGTATGCATGCCGGCATATACCTTTTACGAGATGGATAACCGCGTCAAGCGTTACGCCGAAGCCCTCGCGGCTCGCGGGGACCTGGTAGATGTGATTGCTCTGAGGTGGGGCGATGTCCCGGCTCACGAAGTCATAAATGGCGTAAATATCTACAGAATTCAGAGAAGGTCAAAAAATCAAAGAGGAAAGGTATCTTATCTGCTGCCGATTTTGAAGTTCCTGGTCAATTCAGCGATCCTCCTTGCCGGAAAACAATATGATCTCATTCATGTGCATTCGGTGCCGGATTTTGAAGTGTTTGCCGCGTTGGTTCCCAAGCTCTTTGGCGCCAGGGTCATCCTGGATATACACGATTTGGTCCCCGAGTTCTATGCCGCCAAATTCAGCGTCGGTCCAACGAGTGTGGCCTTCAAGGCCCTCATGTTCTTAGAAAAGGTCTCTATCATGTTTTCAGACCATGTGATTATTTCCAACCACCTGTGGGAAAAGACACTGGTCAATCGCTCCACACCGCAGTGGAAATGCTCGACCATCCTTAATTATCCGGACACACAGATGCCTTTCTGCCAACCTCAGCAGATGAACGGCAATAACAACAACAAAAACAAATTCATAGCAATCTATCCGGGGTCTTTTCAGTGGCACCAGGGGCTCGATATTGCGATAAGAGCTTTTGATCTTGTCGCAAAAGAACTGCCCGGAGCTGAGTTACACTTATACGGGGAAGGTCCGGAAGAGCCGTCTCTGCGGGCACTTGTCTCGGAACTCGGCCTGGAGGGGAAAGTTCTGTTTAAAGGGTACGTGCCGTTGGATTCCATCTGGCAAGTCATGCAGTGTGCCTCAGTCGGGATCGTACCCAAGAGAAACGATCCATTCGGTGGACAAGCGTTTAGCACAAAGGTTTTCGAGTTCATGTCCTTCGGCGTGCCCGTCATCTTGTCAAAGACCAGCGTTGACCAGTTCTACTTTGATGATTCCGTAGTTCAATTCTTCGAACCCGAAAACTTCGAAGAACTGGCCAACGCTCTTGTTTCACTTGCTTTTGATGAAAACAAAAGGCAGATGCTTGTGAAAAACTCCCTCAAGCTTATCGAAGATGTGCGCTGGGATAAGAAAAAATACGATTATTACAATTTGGTCGATAAGCTGCTGGCTTAGTGGTTAATTTCACAAAGTCGGCGGCCTATATTTTTCGAAGTGATCAGATCCCGGCAGATTTTTTGCCGGCGTGGCCTGAAACCTCTTTATGCAAGGATTTATGTCATGCTCCACGACCAGCGAGTATCCCTGACGTTCGTAGGGTCGAAACAGTACCCGCGGAAGGTCCCATTTTCCCCCTCCGAGAAGTTTCCGGAGTACTCCGGGAATTCTTTCGATCCGGAAAACGAGGTCTATTCAGCCGTAAGGAAGCTGCTCTTCGACCTCGGCATGGACCGTGAAAACTTTGGCACACCAGTTTGGAATCCCTTCAAGGATTTCATCCAGCCCGGAATGACCGTTTTCATAAAGCCCAATACGGTCACTCACCGGCACGGGAAGGGCAGTGACATTTTTTCGGCGATCGTCCACGCCTCAGTGGTGAGGCCGGTCATTGACTACGTGCTCATCGCCCTCAAGGAAGAGGGCAAAATAATCATCGGCGACTCGCCGCTTATAATGAGCGAATTCGACAAAGCGATGGCCACCTCTCAGATAACGCCGCTCCTCGAATGGTATGGGAATAACACCCGGGTGAGCTTCGAATGTATTGACCTGCGAACGGTGAGGGCCGTGCGGAGCTATTTGTACGGACGCTGGGCCCGAAAGCCGGTTAATCAGGACCGGCTCGGATACACGCCGGTAAACCTGGGGACGCAGAGCTGTTTTGAAGGGATCGATCCCGCCAGGTTGAGGATTGCCATAGCGAGCCACGAAAACATGAAAAAATATCACTCTGCGGGTAATCACCGGTATCTTTTCCCCAACTCCTTTCTCGCAAGCGATGTGGTGATCAGTCTTCCCAAGCTTAAAACCCACAGGAGAACCGCTGTCACCCTGGCGCTCAAGAATTTCATGGGAATTCCTTCGCTAAAAGACAGCCTGCCGCACTTTATCACCGGTTCCCCGCAGGAGGGCGGCGATCAGTACATCAACCCCTCGTTCAGGAAACGAATCATTACCCAGCTGCACGATCAGATACAGTCGAGCCCCTATATGCCCGTAAAGTTCGTTTGCGCCGTCGCGAAAAAGGCACTCTGGAACACCCATAAGGTCTTCCCATTCAAGGACAATGTCTATGAGGCAATGTGGCACGGCAATGATACTCTGTGGCGGACGTTGATGGACCTCAACCGGGCGGCGCTTTATGCCGGCAAGGATGGTGTGATGAGGGAAACCCAGCAAAGGAGTTACTTTTGCATCATCGACGGCATTACCGGTGGTGAAAAGGAAGGGCCTCTTGAGCCCGATCCGGTCAGCTCGGGCGTCCTCCTTGCCGGGTTCAATCCTGTTGCGATGGATGCGGTTGGCGCCACGCTAATGGGCTTCAACTACAAAAAGATTCCGCTCATCCGGAAGTGTTTCGAAGCAAGCGCAGGCGACTACCCCCTCTCTGCTGCCGGGCCTGAGGGAATCGTGATCTCCGATGGCCAGCGGGCTATCAGCCTTGCGGAACTGCCGAGCCTGTACAATTTGAAGTTCGAACCCCACCCTGGGTGGAAGGGCAATGTCGAACTATGAACATGAGCGGCACGCTGCCGAGGCGAATATCTCGTAATGTACATGATTACGGGTTCTTACGGACGATCTTGAAAGTGATCTTGATCGCTTTTGCGCCTATTGCCGTTTTCAGGTCCTACTTGTTTTATATGAGAAAGCTGAAAGAACCGGCATCTGATCCCCGGGACTCCTCTTTTTCCTTCAGGTGGATCGAACCCGGCGAAGCCTCTCTCATTGCCCAGGTCGAAGCGATGGAAGAGTGGCTCGATGGCAACTTACATGAAAGGCTGCTCAAGAACTCCGCCTGTCTGGTCGCCCTTGACAGAGAAACAGTGGCTGCATTCAACCTGATAAACTTTGAGCTAATGTCCGTCCCGGTACTGAAATTCACCCGAAAGCTCCCGTCCCGCTCTGCCTGGTCCGAACAGATCACGGTAAACAAGCGATTCAGGAATCGCGGGCTCGGGGCGGATTTACGATACGCGGTCTTTCGCGAACTGGCGGCCAGGGGGGTGGACAAACTTTATGGCGCCGCCCAGCGGGGCAATACCTCAAGGACCAAATTGGCACGCAAGACAGGGTTCACCATCTTTTGCAGGCTATATTACCTGAAGATATTTTCATACCAAAAGTGGTTTTACAA
>OMOE01000171.1 GCA_900290365.1 Syntrophobacter sp. SbD1
CGCTACACCCGGAGGCCGCGCGGGCGATGCTTCAAGTCCGCGCCCGATCTTTTGTGAGGGCGGGCCTGGTCAAAACCATGATCCACAAAATGCCTCGGGTCGATCCCCCGGCCGGATTGCTTTCCTCAGTGCTGGAAGCGGTCAAGTCAACGCGGTCTCGCTGTGGTTGCGTGTTTATCGAAGAATATCGTAACTTTGGCCCGTCAGGTTCATGTCTTTTGCGCGCCTTGCCGCGACGGCGTTGCCGGCCATTGCGGTGTTCTTTAACAGCGTAAAATTTTTTTTGTGACCATTGTCCCTCCCTGTTTGTATAGTTAACATAAAAGTTGATCGGTGTATCGGCATTCGATCAGGTGATTCTCGGGAACCATCAGTAGGAGGAGCCAATGAAGTTCAGAGGGAAATTCACAGTTATCATCCTTGCGTTTGCATTCATAGTTGCTTCGGCTTACATCGCCAATGCCCAGCAAGCGTCGCCCAGTGAGCCAGCAGTGGCCCCTGGCAATGGTGCGGTACGTGTTGACCGGGATTTCGGAGCGTTCCATAAAGACGATCAGAACCAGTTTGGAGATGACCGTGCGTACAATTCATCAGAAGGTCACGCCAACAGGGAATCGGATTACCAGTCGCATCATTGGACACCGAATACTTACGGCCTGATGGGCAACTATGGGTATGACTCCAATAATTAAGAAACAGCATCGCTGTAAGGCCCCTTCGGGGGGAAAAGAGGCGTCTTTGGGAGGCGCCTCCTTTCTTATTCTGTAATGCCGGCTACAATTTATTGAAGAGAAGCCCGGTAGGCGATGTTCAACGAAAGACCATATAGGGGAGGTATTATGAAGTTGAGGGGCAAACTCGGTGTTAGCTTGCTTGTGCTTGCGTTCATACTTGCTTTGGCTTACATCGCAAATGCCGGCATGGGCGGCAGTGTAGACGATCGGTCGGAGCAGGCTACCAATGGGAAAGTCTCCAGCGACAATGAAAATACCAAGGCCGCCCCTGCCGCTTCGCAGTCGCAACCCGGTGGCCCAGCGACTACCAACGGCAATGGAACAATGCGCGTTGATCGGGATTTTGGAGCCTACCACCAAGACGATTCCAACCAATTCGGCGATGACCGGGCCTACGATTCGTCAGATGGACGCAAGAACAGGGAAGCCGATTACCAGTCGCATCACTGGACACCGGAAACTCACGGACAAATGGGTGACTACGGCCACGACGAAAAATAGCATCTCTACAGAACCATCGGGTAAAAAAGGAGGCGCTCCCCCGGGAGACGCCTCCTTTTTATTCTCTAGGACCGGCCTGCGATTTACTCTGTGACCTTGTTCCCTCTACGATTGTATAAGTATAAGTGAATGATAGGCAAATTGGCATTCGATTTCGATGATTCGCAGTAATCATCAAACAGGAGGCGGCAGTGAAGGTTAGAGGCAAACTCGGTGTTATAATGCTCGCACTTGCGTTCATACTTGCTTCGGCTTACATCGCTAATGCCGGCATTGCCGGCAGTGTGGACCAGCCAACGGCACAGGGGCAGGATAGGGAAGTTTACAGTGACAACCAGATTCTCACGGTGGTCCCTGTTGTTTCGTGGTCGGAGCCGGGTCAGCCCACATCGTCCGGCCATGGCGCAATGCGCGTTGACCGGGATTTCGGGGCCTTTCATAAAGACGATCTCAACCAATTCGGCGATGACCGGGCTTACGATTCGTCAGATGGACACACCAACAGGGAAGCCGATTACCAGGCCCATCATTGGACACCGGAAACTTACGGGCTGATGGGCAACTATGGGTATGACGCCAAGTAAAAGCATTTTGCGCTGTGACCTTGTACCCTCCCTGTTTGTATAGGTAACAGTAAATGATCAACAAATTGGCATTCGATCTCGATGATCTCCAGGAACCATCAAAGAGGAGGCGGCAATGAAGGTGAGAGGCAAACTCGGGGTTATAATGCTCGCACTTGCGTTCATATTCGCTTCGGCTTACATCGCAAATGCCGCCATTGTCGGCAGTGCGGATCAGCCAACGGTACTGGGATGGAATAAGGAAGTCTACAGCGACAACCACATTCTCAAGGTAGTCCCTGTTGCTTCGTGGTCGGAGCCGGGTCAGCCCTCAGCGTCCAGCCATGGCGCAATACGCGTTGACAGAGATTTCGGGTTTGACCATGAAGACGATATGAACCAGTTCGGCGATGACCGGGCCTACGATTCGTCAGGTCGAGACCCCGACAGGGAAACCGATCGCCAGGAGCATCAATGGACGCCGGAGACTTACGGGTTGATGGGTGATTACGGGCGAGATGAAAGATAGCCTCTCTATAGTGCCATCGGGGAAATAAGGCGGCGCTCCGGGGGCGCCGCCGCCTCCTGCAAAACAATAAAGCAAAATCAACAGCATTGGTAGATGAGGCCGCCTGTGTAAAGGCTGGGGAAGTTTTTCTTCTTCCGGCGGGAGGCCGGGTATGTATATTGACTCAACTATTAAAAATTGTCTAGAATAGGAACTTTCCTTTGTTTTTTTAATTTTTTTTGCCGGGAGGTTCCATGTCGATTGTTGCCTATGCTCTCCGGCGGCCCTATACAATTGTGGCCGCACTGATTCTCATTTGCCTGCTGGGTATAGGCGCCGCCACGCGAATGCCCGTTGATATTTTTCCCGNNATGGACGTATAACGGCATGAACGCGCAGGATGTTCAGAACCGCATTCTCACGATTCACCAGCGGGAATTGGCCTCGCTTGTCGATGATATTTCGCGCATCGAGGCGACCAGCTACGACGGCGTTGGTGTTGAGAAAGTATATTTGCACGAAGGCGCAGATGTAAACCGCGCAATTTCGCAGGTTGCGAGCAGCGCTTTGGCTCAACTGAAACGTATGCCGCCCAACATTATGCCGCCGCTGGTTCTTCGCTACGGCGCAACGGATGTTCCGATCATCCAGTTGAGCCTGTCGAGCGATCGTCTGCCGGATACCGCGCTGAACGATTTAGGACAGCATATTATCCGCCCTGATCTCGCCGTCGTTCACGGCGCGGATGTGCCTTACCCCTATGGTGGAAAACCACGCGTCATTATGGTGGACCTCGACCAGCAGGCCCTGAAGTCGCGCGGCATGTCGCCCTCGGATGTCAGCGAGGCCCTGCGGCGTCAGAACGTGATCCTTCCTGCCGGCGATGTCAAGATAGGGTCCAATGACTACACGGTTACGATGAACAGCAGCCCCGATCTTATCAAGGAAATCGATTCGTTCCCGATCAAGCAAGTGGGCGGCAAAACTGTGTTCATCCGCGATGTGGCGCATGTGCATGACGGTTTTCAGGTGCAAACCAGGTGCAAACCAACTCGGTTTCCGTCAATGGAAAGCCGGGCGCTCTTATGACGATCCGCAAGACCGGCGGCGTATCGACACTGGCTGTCATTAACGGCATTCGCAAAGCCCTGCCGGATATCGAAAAGGTACTGCCTAAAAGCGTTATCGTTAAGGCGATCTTCGACCAATCGCTTTTCGTCAAAGCCGCCCTCAACAGTGTCTTTATGGGCGGGGCGATGGCTGCCGGCCTTACGGCCATGATGATCATGCTGTTTCTTGGCAATTGGCGGCTGACCCTCATTATACTTGCCTCAATTCCGCTGTCGATAATCACAGCCGTCCTGGTGATGTATATCGGCGGGCAGACGCTCAATACCATGACGCTGGGAGGCTTTGCGCTTGCGGTCGGAATTCTGGTCGATAACGGCACGGTAGTAATCGAAAATATTGAACGTCATCTGCGTTCGGGCGGCCCGCTGGAATCGGCCGTTATCGGCGGGGCCGGCGAAGTCGGCACTCCCACTTTCCTGTCGACCCTGTGCATATGCATTGTCTTTGTGCCGGTTTTCCTGCTTGAGGGTACGGCAAAGTACCTGTTCTCGCCGCTCTCATTGTCGGTTTGTATATCACTGATAGCCAGCCTGGCGCTCTCTTTCACTCTTGTGCCCCTGCTGTTCAAATACCTGATGCGCTCCTCGGTTGCAGTCCATGATCAGTCCGATCTGTCTTCCGCGCCTCGGGATCCCGAGCTGGACCTTTTCCCCACCATGCATCAAAAATTCGAGCCTGCGTTCGGTCAAACCCTGGTTGCCGCCGGTAGTCAGTCCAATAGCCTTTCCGCGCATTTGGGCCACAAACGGGGCCTTTTGCCCGCCATTTATCAAAAATTCGAGCGTGGCTTCGAAGCGTTGCGTGAAATGTTCAGCCTGGATGGGTCTTTCAATCCTGTGCCCATGCTGTTTAAGCGCAGGATGCGTTCTTCGGGTGCGGCCAATAATAAGCCCAATATGTTTTCCAGACCGCCGGGACGCAAGCGGGGCTTTTTCCCCGCCATTCATCAAAGATTCGAGCATGGTTTCGATGCATTCCGTGAAACTTATCGCCGATCCCTCAGGTGGACGTTAGGGCATGCGAAACAAACCATAGCCTTTTTCGTTGTGCTGATGGCATTGTCGCTGCTTCTGTTTCCATTTTTGGGACGCGACTTTTTCCCGCTGGTCGATGCGGGGCAGATGCGCCTGCATGTCCGGGCCCCTGCTGGAACGAGGATAGAGCGGACACAGGAAGATTTTGCCAGGGTTGAAGCCGCCGTTCGCAAGATCATCGGAAACTATCAGATCGACGTCATACTCGACAATATCGGACTTCCTTACAGCGGCATCAACATTGCCTTGAGCGATTCGGCCACGGTAGGGCCAATGGACGGTGAAATCCTTATTTCCCTCAAACGAAAGCATTCACCGACAGAGGCCCTGATGGCCAAGCTCCGTGGTGAGTTGCCCAAACGTTTTCCCCAAATGCAGTTTTTCTTTCAGCCTGCCGATATTGTCAATCAGGTGCTTAATTTTGGTCAACCGTCTCCGATCGATCTTCGTGTTTCCGGCCCGAAGGACAAGGAGGTCTACAGGGTGGCCTCAAAACTGGCGCGTGATCTCCGATTCGTGCCGGGAGTGGTGGATTCGCATGTCTTTCAGGTCCCTGATGCGCCCTCGATCTCTATTGACATCGACCGGACGCTTGCCACCGAATTCGGGATCGACCAGCAGAATATAGCGAGCAATGTTTTGGTAGCGACCAATTCCAGCGCTCAAACAATGCCGAACTTTTGGGTCGATCCACACAGTGGCATAAGTTATCAGTTGGTCGTTCAGATGCCCACCTACCGTATCAGCTCATCCCAGGATTTATGGAGTTTGCCGGTGGCCGTCGGCAGTGGCAATCCGGGGGCCGGCTCCGAAGACCATGCGGCCCACGGCGGCCTCGATAGTTCGCAGGGCCAGCTTTTAGGCAATATCGCCAAATTCGGCCGCAGCACGGTGCCTATGGTATTGTCGCAACATGACATCAGGCCGGTCTTCGACGTGCACGCCAACGTGCAGGGGCGTGATCTCAATTCGGTCGCAAACGATATAGACAAAGTGATGGCTGCCGACCGCCCCGATCCCTCAACAGCTATGGACGTCGTTTTATCCGGACAAATCGAAACGATGCGCGACAGTTATGCCGGGTTGTTCGGGGGCATGGCTCTTGCCGTAATCCTGGTTTACCTGTTTTTGGTGATGAATTTCCAGAACTGGCTCGATCCCCTGATCGTTCTGATGGCCGTGCCGTTCGCCCTGGGCGGAGTCATGTGGATGCTCTATTTGACGCAGACGCACCTTAGCGTCCCTGCTCTCATGGGAACGCTGATGTGCATCGGCCTTACTACGGCAAACAGCATTCTAGTCGTGACTTTTGCCAATCAGCGTATGAAAGCTGGAGACAACGCATGGGCGGCCGCGGAAACAGCGGGATTTACTCGCTTGCGACCCGTACTTATGACCGCCGGTGCGATGATCCTCGGCATGGTTCCCATGGCGTTTGGCGTCGGTGAGGGTGGCGAGCAAAATGCCCCGCTTGCCCGTGCGGTCATCGGCGGGTTGGTATTCGCCACTTTTGCTACGCTTGTGTTCGTTCCGATAATGTATTCTCTTCTGCGCCGAGGGGCGGTTTCTTCTCTTGAAACTGTATGCCCTGACGGAGGCAGCGCTTATGAATAGCCTGGTCTTCGATTTGATCGAAGACCGCGCCGGTTACAGATACAAAGCAAAGAGGACGGCGGCCCCTGTTCGTACGCATCCCTCTGCGCTCTTTAATTTGGAGATTTCATGTCGGTTGTCAGCAATGTTCTCAGACGACCCTATACCATAATCGCATCACTTATACTGATATGCTTATTGGGCATAGGCGCCGCCTTGCGTATGCCGGTGGATATTTTTCCTGAAATCAATATTCCGGTCGTTAGTGTCGTTTGGACCTATAATGGCATGAATGCACTGGATATTCAGAACCGGATCCTCACGCTTCACGAACAGCAGATGGCCTCGCTTGTAGATGATATTTCACGCATCGAGGCGACCAGCTACGACGGCGTTGGTGTCGAGAAAGTCTATTTACACGAAGGCGCAGATGTGAACCGCGCCATCTCGCAAGTTTCGAGCAGCGCTTTGGCTCAACTTAAATATATGCCGCCCAACATCATGCCGCCGCTGGTTCTGCGCTATGGCGCAACTGATGTTCCGATCATCCAGTTGAGCCTGTCGAGCAATTCCCTGCCGGATACCAAGCTCAACGATTTAGGGCAGCATATTATCCGCCCCGATCTCGCCGTGGTTCACGGCGCGGACGTGCCTTATCCCTATGGGGGCAAGCCACGGGTCATTATGGTCGACCTCGACCAGCAGGCCCTGGAATCGCACGGCATGTCCCCCTCGGATGTCAGCGGGGCACTGCGGCGCCAGAACGTGATTCTACCTGCCGGCGATGTCAAAATGGGTTCGAGGGATTACACGCTTACGATGAACAGCAGCCCCGATCTTATCAAGGAAATCGATACCTTCCCGATCAGGGAAGTGGGCGGCAAAACTGTGTTCATACGCGATGTGGCCCATGTGCATGACGGATTTCAGGTGCAAACCAACTCGGTTTCCGTCAATGGAAAGCCGGGCGCTCTTATGACGATCCGCAAGACTGGCGGCGTATCGACATTGGCCGTCATTAACGGAGTTCGCAAAGCTCTGCCGGACATCGAGAAGATGATGCCCAAAGACCTTTCCATTAAAGCGATCTTCGATCAATCGATTTTCGTCAAAGCCGCGCTCAACAGCGTCATGATAGGCGGCGCAATGGCGGCAGGCCTTACGGGTCTGATGATCCTGCTGTTTCTCGGCAATTGGCGGCTGACGCTTATTATTCTTGTTTCCATTCCGATGTCGATCATTACTGCCGTTCTGGTGATGTATCTGTGCGGCCAAACCCTCAATACCATGACTCTTGGAGGTTTTGCGCTTGCTGTGGGCATTCTGGTCGATGACGCCACGGTCGTGATTGAAAATATCGAACGTCATGTGGAATTCGGCGGACCACTGGAAGCGGCCATTGTCGGCGGGGTCACTGAAGTTCTGCTTGCTACTTTTCTGTCGACCCTGTGCATATGCATTGTCTTTGTGCCGGTTTTCCTGCTTAAAGGCACGGCAAAATTCCTCTTTTCGCCGCTTTCATTATCGGTTTGTCTGTCGCTGCTGGCCAGTATGGTGCTATCCCGCACGCTTGTGCCGGTACTGTTCAAATACCTGATGCGTTCGTCGGTGGAGGCCCATAATAAAGCCTTGTCTTCCAGGCCCCAGGGCCATACGTCGAATCCATTCAGTATTATCCATCGAAAATTTGAGGACGGCTTCCAGAGTTTCCGCCAGACATATCTGCAAATTATTAGGTGGGCATTCTCACAGCCCAAAAAAACAGTCGTTTTTTTCGTTGTGCTGATGGCATTTTCACTGCTTCTGTTTCCTCGGTTGGGACGTGATTTTTTCCCTCAGGTCGATGCCGGCCAGATGCGTCTCCATGTCCGGGCGCCGTCTGGAACAAGGATAGAGCGGACACAGGAGGATTTTGCCAACGTTGAAGCCGCCATTCGACAGATTGTAGGAGATGACCAGATCGACGTCATTCTCGACAATATCGGGCTTCCCTACAGCGGCATCAACATTGCCTTGAGCGATTCGGCCACAGTCGGCCCGATGGATGGTGAAATCCTTATTTCTCTTAAACCGGAACATACACCAACAGCGGATCTAATGGCCAGACTCCGGCAAGTGTTGCCACAGCGTTTTGCCGGGATGCAATTTTTCTTTCAGCCTGCCGATATTGTCAATCAGGTGCTCAACTTCGGTCAACCGTCTCCGATCGATATACGGGTTTCGGGCCCCGATGACAAGGAGGCTTACAAGGTGGCCGAAAAGCTGATGCGTGATCTCCGGGTGGTGCCGGGGTTGGTGGATTCGCATGTCTTTCAGGTCCCGGATGCGCCCTCGATCTCTATTGACATTGACCGGACGCTTGCCGGCGAGTTGGGGACCAATCAGCGGGATATAGCGAGCAATGTTTTGGTGGATACCAATTCCAGCGCTCAAACAATGCCCAACTTTTGGGTAGATCCACGCAGTGGCATCAGTTACCAGTTGGTCGTTCAGATGCCGACCTATCATATCAATTCAACGCAAGCTTTACGGACGTTGCCGGTGACCTTTGGAAAAGATAAACAGGCAACCGGCGGACAAAATAATTCGGCAACCGCCAAAGGAGGTAATCAGGCCAACGGCACAGGGAGTAATCGGGCAAATATCGGGGCCGACAATTCGGAGCTTTTATCTAATGTCGCCAAATTCGGCCGAGGCACGGTGCCTATGGTTTTGTCGCAACATGACATCAGACCGGTGTTCGATGTCGATGCCGACGTGCAGGGGCGTGATCTTAATTCGGTCGCAAACGATATAGACAAAGTGATTGCCGCAGACCGCCCGGATCCGTCAAAAGCCATTTCGGTCGAATTGGGCGGACAAGCCGAAACAATGAGGGAAAGCTACTCCGGGTTATTCGGTGGCATGGCCCTTGCCGTAGTGCTTGTTTACCTGTTTTTGGTGATGAATTTCCAGAGCTGGCTCGATCCCCTGATTGTCCTGATGGCCGTGCCGTTTGCCCTGGGAGGAGTCATGTGGATACTCTTTTTGACGCGGACGCATCTTAGCGTACCTGCCCTCATGGGAACGCTGATGTGCATCGGTCTGACCACGGCAAACAGCATTCTTGTCGTGACTTTTGCCAACCAGCGCATGGAAGCTGGAGACGAGGCATGGATTGCCGCGGAAACAGCGGGATTTACGCGCCTGCGCCCAGTACTGATGACCGCCGGCGCCATGGTCCTCGGTATGATTCCGATGGCGCTGGGCGTTGGTGAGGGCGGCGAACAAAACGCTCCCCTAGCCCGTGCCGTAATCGGGGGGTTGATATTCGCCACTTTTGCGACGCTTGTCTTCGTTCCGACAATGTACTATCTTCTTCGTAAAATGCCGGTTTCATCCTCTCAACCAGTAAACCCCGAAAAGGGATTATCGTCATGAATAAAGCAAATCCTGATAAAGAATCGGTTTTGGCCGATCACAGCAGCACGAAGCCGGATACCGGGCGAAAAGTGAAAGTGTTCGCACTGATAGTATCCGTAACGCTCATCATAGGTTTTCTGGTCGTCCGGCACATGAAATCCGTCTACCAGATCGATTTGGCCGACGCGGCATTCAAAGAAGCTTCTGCCCCGCCCGCGGTCGATGTGATTACGGTTCAAAACGCGCCGACATCTTTTTCATTGACTTTACCGGGTGAAACAGCCGCATGGTATGAGAGCACAATCTATTCGAGGGTCGACGGCTACGTAGCAAACTGGAAGGTTGATATCGGGGACCATGTGAAGAAGGGGCAGGTCCTTGCGACTATCGAAACTCCCGATCTGGACGCCAGGTTAATGGCGGCCATGGCCAAAGTGAAAGCTTCCCAGGCCGTTGTCGTGGCTCGGCAGGCCGATGCCGACTTTGCAAAAACCACTTATGCCAGATGGAAAGATTCCCCGAAGGGTGTGGTGTCCGAACAGGAACGTGACGCCAAAAAAGCCGGCTATGACTACGCCGTTGCCCATCTAAACCAGGCGAAAGCACAAGTCGGCCTCGATCAGGCGGTTGTTGACCAATACAGCGCCCTGACGCAATTCAAGCAGGTCGTGGCGCCTTATACCGGCACGATTACCGAGCGCCATATCGATATAGGAAACCTGGTCAGCAGCGCCAATACGACGCCGCTCTACCGCATGGTCAAAGACGATCCCATCCGCGTTGTGGTCTTTGTGCCTCAGAGCGCCGCAGGAGATATCAAGCTTGGTTCCACGGTCCGAATTGAACCCGGCAATGGCCAGGATCGCGAATTCACAGGGAAGATATCCCGCACCGCCAATTCCATTAGTCCGCAGACACGCACTTTGCGGGTAGAGGCCGATATTGCCAATCCCGATCATTCGCTGGTCCCTGGAATGTATGTAAATGTCAATTTCCAGGTCCCCACCGAAGGATTGGTGGAAGTTCCCGCTGCCGCTCTGGTATTTCGCTCAGGAGGCCCCGAGGTCTGTTCGGTAGGCAAGGACGGCCGCATAACATTTCGCAAGGTGACGATCGGTCGTGACAATGGAAACATAGTGGAGCTTGCATCGGGTATTTCAAAGGGCGAAACAGTCGCCTTGAACATCAGCAATCAGATTATCGATGGCGATGCTGTCGATGCGCACGAAATAGGAGAGATCCCTGCGGATGGCCACAAAGCCGAAAAATAAGCATCGAAAGGTTGGCCGGCTTCCAATTTGCGGCTTTTTGCCCGGCGCGGTGGCCTGTTTTTGCCTTGCTGCCTGTACGGTGGGTCCGAATTATCATCCGCCGGTCACGAAAGTGCTTGATGGTTTCATTGCCGTATCGGCTGAACAGAAGCCGGCGGAAGATACTGTCAACAACAAGCCCGTGGTCGATGCCGCCAACTGGTGGAAGACGCTTGACGATAAGGAACTGGATTCTCTGATCGACCGCGCGATTCAGAACAACCCCGATCTCGAGATTGCCCTTGACCGGCTGCAGGAAGCGCGGACCTCGGAAATTGTCGTCCTGGGACAGGCCCTGCCTGTTGCAGGCGTCGGCGCCGGCGGGGGCGGCGGCACCGGCAGCGATGTGGCGCGCGGCCGCGTAGCACCGCCGCTGGCAGCGGCAGACAACACCAAAGGAACCAGCGAGATTACCGATGTGTATGGTTTCGATTTCGGATGGGAGATCGATCTTTTCGGCAAAATCCGGCGTGGAATGGAGGCTGCCGCATATGATACCCAAGCCACTGTCGCCGCCCGCAATGTAGTGTTGATTTCGGTAATTGCCGATGTTGCGCGTGCTTATATCGATATGCGCGCTTTGCAGATGCAATTAGCTGTTCTACAAAAAAATACCGATGTTGCGATGGATTACTTTAACTTGACCAGGGAGCGGTTTGAACGCGGCATTACCAATGAATTGGACTTGACTCTGGCCAAACGGCAATTGGCGTCCCTGGAGGCTGAAAAAGCGCCTTTGATCGCGCAGGTCCATGCAACTCAATACATAATTGCCGTCCTGGTTGGAGTATTTCCTGAAGACCTCGCCAAAGAACTTGAAAAGCCGGAAATGGTCCCACAATTGCCTGAAAAAATCGATGCCGGCATACCACTCGATCTTTTGCGCCGCCGGCCCGACATACAGCAGGCGGAACGTCAACTGGCCGGCGCAACGGCCCGGATTGGCGTGGCAACGGCTGATTTGTTTCCGCATCTGTTGCTTACCGGTGCTACCGGGTATCAGGCGCAGGGGTTTGGCGTTCGTCCGGAATTAGTAAAATCGATATGGTCGATCGGGCCGTCGATAGAGATGCCTTTACTGGATTTTGGCACCCTGGATGCCGTGGTCGATGTCGCCGATCTTCGTTCTCGCGAGCTGCTGGTAAATTATAGGCGAACAGTGCTCAATGCCGTTCGTGAAGTCGATACGTCCGTCGACACTTATACGGGCCAACTGGATCGGCTGCGTAATCTGAGCGATGCCCTGGCCGCGAGCCAACGCTCCGTAAGTCTTGCAACCGAGCGCTATGACCGGGGTCTCACCGATTCACTCAATGTCATCGATGCCGAACGGCAGGAATATGTCCTGGAACAACAATATGTTTCTTCACAGCAATCGGCTGCGGAGCAATTCGTTGCGCTCTATAAGGCCCTCGGAGGAGGATGGGAACAGTACCAGTCATTGCCGCCCATAAGAGTGCCTGAACCGGCCGTTCTGGCGGCGTTCACACGCCTGCTCAGACCTACTAATCCTCCACAAGATATGCCTAACTAGAAATCTCCGGCCGGAAACTGTGGATAATAGACCGGCAGTTTCCGGCTCGGCACCCCTCCGGCAAATTCCTAAATTACGAATAAGTTTCTATTAAAATTCATGCTGACTGTGTGCAATTTGTGACCCTTTGGCGCGCTGATGTGTAGATTGTTACGATGGTATATCATTCTTCCACATGCAAATTCGGACTCTGGAACTTAGTGCTGGTTAAATGCTCGATTTCTTGGGGGAAAATCAAAATGGAAAAGAAACAACCTGAAGAGACTTGTCTGAAAACAGCCTTTTGCGCCCGCGAAAATACAATCGGGTTGGAAAAAATTGATCGAATTAAATCCATGATGCGGAAAATTCCGCGTATCGAGCCGCCGGCCGGATTGCTTTCTTCCGTGATGGAAGCGGTCAGGACGAGAAGGGTCCCGCTGTGGTTGCGTACTTATCGATGGGCAACCTCATTGAGGTCATTTACGTTCACTCCCTTGCGCCTGGCAACTTCGACTGCGTTCTCGGTACTCCTGGTGTTCTCAGCTCTTTTATTGCATGATGGGGGAAATCACAAAATAGCTCTGGACAATTCAAAGGAGTTGATCCCCGTCGAATTCGCACTGGATATGCCCGATGCCCATTCGGTCCAGGTGGTCGGCTCATTTAATAATTGGGTCCCCCAACCCTGTGAGTTGCATCAGGAGGAAGGTTCGGCCCGGTGGATGCTGACCTTGCGGCTCCAGCCCGGCCGCTATGAATACGCCTTCCTTATAGATGGAAAACATGTGCCGCATCCTGGCGCGGAATTCAATAAGGATGACGGGTTTGGGAATCAAAATACGGTGCTGGCTTTGGGACCGGAAGATGACATTTAGGAAGTCGTCGCTTTGCCTGTTAGCGCTTATTGCAGTTTCGGCAGTTCCATTAGATGTTGGCGCACAAAACAATCAGGCTGGCGTAACACATGGCGTAACACAAGCTGTCCAAGAGGCCAAAAAAGCCGGGGTCCCCGATGAAACCATAAACAGGTTGCTCTCGCTCGGCTACGATAACGGAGTGGAAGCGGCATCCATGGCCAACCTGGTTAGCATTGTGGTTGAGGTTAAAAATGAGGACCTGCCTCAGGAACCTTTCCTTAATAAGATAGAGGAGGGGGTAGCCAAACACGTGCCGGCAGCATCAATCGAGCAGGTGTTGAAGCAAAAAAAGCAGGATTATCTGTTTGCCCGCTCGCTTACGTCAGATTATCTGAAAAAGCATGGTCTTAAGCAACAAGTTGCGCCCAAGGATCTGGTAGGAATAACGGAAAGTCTTTTCAGCGGCCTGTCCCGTGAGGATTTGGCCCTTATAATGGAACAGGCACCGCCAGTTTCTCCCACCACACTGAGAAGGGCAATCCACATCCAGGCTTCTCTCAAACAGGTCGGGTTCGACCCGAAACTGTCTGACCAGATTGTCTCCACAGGATTTAAACATAATTTCTTCACACACCAACAGCGCGGTTTTGGCCGTGCGATCGTGGCCGGCAAACGCAACGGGGTTTCCGACGCTAAAATAGCCGAGGCGGCCATGTCAACAATGCAGAGCGGAGGTACAGTGGCCGGATTCTGTTCACAAATCGGGGTTTCATTTTCCGATGTGGATCGACCCAGAGACGATGTTCCCCGGCCCCTGTTCCATGGGCGGAAGTAACCATGAAGATGAGAAGAAAATTCTGTGCTGTCATACTTGCACTTTCTTTAGTGCTTGCTTCGGCTTATATTGCCGCAGCTCAAGACAAGGGCAGTACGGACAGGCAAACAGCACAGAGTGCAGACAGGGGAGCATCCGGCGACGACCGGGATGTCAACTCCAGCGGCGCGATGCGCGTTGACCGGGATTTGTATCCATCCCACTACGACGATGTCAATCAGTTCGGCGATGACGAGGCTTACAATAAAACAACCGGGCACAGCGTAGTCCGGTATCCCTTTCACAGAATCGATCCATAGAAGCTCATCCCCTTTTCGATTTAATTGGCAAGCCTACTAAAAACTTTCCCCGGACGAAGATGAAAAATAGCGGGTACGAGTATCGCGAGCAAATAGATATCCGGGGTAGCGGTGTTACCGTTCTGGCTCACCTGACCCGGAAGTATCGCCATTCTTCGGAGACTGTCTGGCGCGACCGGATCCAGAGAGGCGAAATTTTTCTTGATGGCCGTCAGATCCAGTGGGATACAGTCCTCAAATCGGGGCGGAGCCTTCTTTGGCGCCGTCCTTCCTGGGATGAGCCGGATGTTCCGCTTACATATTCCATACTCTATGAAGACGATGACCTGCTCGCGGTGGCAAAGCCTTCCGGACTCCCGACCTTGCCGGGCGGTGGTTTCCTCGATCACACTCTCCTTACTCTCGTGCGAAAAAGCCGGCCTGAGGCTTCACCCATCCATCGACTGGGGCGTGGCACCTCAGGGGTAGTGCTGTTTGCCCGCACTGCTCGTGCCCGGTCGATACTCGGTGCGGCCTTGCGAAAAAATGAAATAACCAAAATTTACCGCGCGTTAGCTACCGGTGTGCCTGCTGCGCAAAAGTTTTTCATAGATACGCCCATCGGACTTATTCCGCATTCGAAGCTGGGGACCCTCCACTCGGCCTGCGCCGGAGGAAAGTATGCCCTTAGCCGGGTCAGTGTCCTGGAGCAAAGAGGGGATACTTCACTGCTGGAGGTAGGGATCGAAACGGGAAGGCCCCACCAAATCCGCATTCATCTCGCGTTCGCCGGGCACCCGTTGGTAGGCGACCCACTTTATGCAGCCGGAGGGACCATAAGGAACCAGGATGCGCTCCCCGGAGACTGTGGTTACCTGCTTCATGCGGAGCGTCTTTATTTTTGCCATCCGGCAACAAAATCAGATTTCGAGATTCGGTGCTCCCCGCCGCCCGAGCTTGAGACGAAGTAGCATTAGCCACTGAGGCACAGATGGCACAAAGGAAAAGCAAAATGAATTCACGCGAAGACGCGAAGACGCGAAGAAACGCCAAGAGTGGGGTTCTCTGTGTAACTAACATCGAGTACCTTGAAATCTTGTCAAGATTTTCAGTTTTCGGTCCAAGCTATTGCTTTTTCTCAGCGTTCTCTGTGCCTGGTTTATTGTTGTCAACACTTTCTAGCCTTAAATTAGTTCTGCCCACCCG
>OMOE01000120.1 GCA_900290365.1 Syntrophobacter sp. SbD1
GCCAATCACCCCCCTTTTCTAAAGGGAACCCTCACTAAGTTCGGGTTCGCGGTGATCCTTCAGTAAAGGCGTAAAATGCTTCAAGTTCGGCGGCCGATCTTTTGTGAGGCCGCGCAGGGGGGATTTGCAGTGGGTGGCCCGGATAACTCGACTCGTTATCCGCCCTCACAAAAGATCGGGCGAGGACTTGAAGCATCGCCCGCGCGGCCTCCGGGTGTAGCGGGAGACCCGAAACGTAGTGAGGGTCCGGGGCACCAGCGCCAAGAGGTCCGGCTATTGACGGCGTGGTCAGATCGCGCTCGTGCTCTATAAAGGAACTTTTCGAGACAGACAGACAGACAGGAATTACGAATTAAAAACAACCTCATCCAATCATAATTCGTAATCTCGTGGGAATTGATTGTGCCGGAACTGCCGGAAGTAGCTACCTTTCGTAAACATTTCGAAAACCATGCAATGGGGCAAAAAATTGCCTCGGTGCAGTTGAAGGATTCGAGGATAACCCGCGGGCTCCAGGCCGGCGAACTTGAAAGAGAGCTGTCCGGCCGAAAGTTCAGTTCCACCCGTCAGCACGGTAAATACCTCTTTGCCGAAACCGGCGGCGGGAAATGGCTTGTTATGCACTTCGGAATGACAGGCTATCTGCAATATTTTGAAAAGCCCGAGGAAGATCCAAAGTATGACCGAATGCTGATCCGGTTCGAAAGAAGAGGTTTTCTATCTTACGTAAACCAAAGGATGCTGGGCTGGATCGGTTTGACGGCAAACCCGGACGAGTTGATCGAGCAAAAGGGACTCGGGCTCTCGGCATTGGACCCTCGGCTCGATTATGCCGAATTCCAAAGGATATTTTCCAGGCTGAAAGGTGAAATCAAACCTGCTCTCATGAACCAGAGGCTGATAGCTGGAATTGGCAATCTGTATGCGGATGAAATACTCTTCCAGGCCGGCATTCATCCTAAGATGAAAGCCGGCGGGTTTAGCGAAATAAGCGAAAAAGAACTCAAATCGATTTTCGTCTGCATCGGAGAAGTGCTCCGAACGGCCATTGACAAAAATGCCGACTTCGGCCGATTGCCTCAAGAATACCTTATTCCAAACAGGCGCAAAGGGGCTAAATGTCCTGTTTGCGAAAACAAGCTGCAAACGGCGAAAGTGGGAGGAAGGACCTCATATTTTTGCCCGAAATGCCAGAAGGCAAGACGTTAGACAGGACTAACAGGATTTACAGGATTAAAAAATCTCGATCAGAATATCCGTCTTCCGTCCTCCGTATCGATAATACCCCGGCAAAACTAAAAACGCCGGAGTTTATAAATTTTGGATTCTAGTTCTGGTTGGAAAATCAAATGCTTGCTTGTGCGGCGTACCTGGGTACGCCGCACAAGCAAGCACGAAGAAGGGGCATTTCCGGATGGCAACTGGACTCATACCCGCTAGAGGGTCCCACCGCCTTTCCTAATTCCTGTTGTCTATGAGCGCCGAGTCCGAGAGCGGCCTGTATGCGAGCGGCTTGCCCTTATCAATATCATGCGAGACTGGTTGTGAGCCGCAAGTACCGCAAGATGCGAAGTGCCAACTGCGAGGATTGAGGCCGCAGTCCGCCTGTGCACTGAAAAGGCTGCCGCTGACAAGGACGAACGAAAACGCAATTGCAAATATAAGTGTTTTTCTCATTTCTATCTCCCGAGACCCTGAATAGTCATTCTCTTTAATGTCATAACCACCTAAAATCGTGGCCATAATCTCGCTATGAAAAACTTTAAGGCTATGCATGTTAAAGTCAAGTGACGATTGTCGCCGAATTGTCACAATTTCGAGGGGCAGATGATTTATCTGTCTTTTTTACTTTTGCCTTTTTACTTTTGACTTGCGCAAGCTTGCCTAGCGCGTCTTCCGGTCTCCGTATCGACAAAAACCCCGGCAAAGCCAAAAAATGCCGGGGTTAATGATTTCGGATTTTAATTAAAACCAGTCGGATCGGATACTCGACTTACCCACCGGAGGATCCCATCGCCATTCCTAATTCCCATTGCCTTGCAGAGGCGTGTTCGCGAGTGGCTTGTCCGTATCTTGCGCATGCGAAACCGGATGTGAGCAACTGAAGCAAGATGGGAAGTGCCAGCCGCACGGATTCAAGTTTAAGCTGCACAGGGAGGGAAAGTGCCAGCCGCATGGATTGAGGCCGCAGTCCGCCTGTGCGCTGAAAAGGCTGCCGCTCACAAGGACGAGCGAAAGCGCAATTGCCAGAATAAGTGTTTTGTTCATATCTATCTCCTGATAATCTAAATAGTCATTCTCATAAATACTACAACCACCTAAGAACGTGGTACAAAACCTCATTGGGAAAAACTTAAAGGCAGTTCAGGTTCATGTCAACCTTCATAAGCAACAATGTTGGATAATCGCAGGGCTAAGAATTCAATATGATAATTATATCGGAATATCATATACTTATGCTTTTGATTAGGTTTAGCCTGTAAATTCACATAGTTAATGATGATTTACATGCCACTTCATTGATTGAAACAGTACTCCATGTGTCCCCGTGACACCCGGAAACGGGGAAACCACGGATTTCACGGATTCCACGGATTGGGCTTTTGTCGTCATCAGCGCACCACCCGCTTCCGGCACAGATCTTTGTGCTTGAAGTTGGGTAGAATTCGCTCAATTACCCAAGAATCATTTTATCCGTGATCATCCGTGACATCTGTGGTGAGCACTTACCCCAACTTTGACTACCGATTCCAATTATGGTAGAAGTTTCAACATGTCGTTGGACCGTGCGGGCTTGACCCGCATGCGGACAGAATCGATGTTGCTGGCATTTTGAGGCAATTCGATCTGCCGTATAGGTGTAAGCCATTGATTATGCTTTAAATGCCTGGGTGGTGGAACTGGTAGACACAAGGGACTTAAAATCCCTTGCTCCTTGTGGGCGTGCGGGTTCGATTCCCGCCCTAGGCAATGGTTTACAGAAGTTGATTAATCAAAGAATTGCCACAAAACGGAACTTGGTCCGCGTTTTTTCAGTAGTCCGCCATTTTAGATGGAGGCGAGGGATATAGGTTTCAAAAACCTGAATCCGAATTGCCGCCCGGATCGGTATCGAGAACCTGAGGAAAACTGTAATTACTGAGTGAGGGCCATGTGGCTGCGCTTCTCCCCGGCCTAAATCGCTCTAACCCGCTTACGAGGGCTCCCGCCGCCTTTTCCTTTCCGCTTCATCCCAGGGACTACTGGTTTCATTGCCTACAGCCCTAACAAAAATTGTCCAGGATCGTTGGGATGAATTGGCCCGTGAAGTGTCTTTGGACAAGAAACTTGTCTTTGTAGAATTGCCGAAAGAATGCCAGATTCTTTTAATGCCGCTCGTTAAAAACTGAGAAATTACTGCACAGAAGCTCCGTTTTCGACCTCGCAATCAAATCACTCGAACACTCGATCATCGCATTTATTAAGACGCCTTCACTCTCCCCCGCTTGCCGGAAATCGGTCTTCACTCAGATAATCCTGGTGAATAATACCGGCAACCATGTATTTTTCTTGTCATACAGTACAGGTATTGCTAAAATTAATGCAGTGAATACCTTCTTTTTTAAGTTTGGGGTGAATAAGCGGTCCGGCAAGTCCCTTCTCACAAGGCCGATGAAATTCGGTCTTCGAAGAACTTGATGGTCCGGTGACATCAATCTACCTCTGAGGTCGGTATATTGGAAGGAGAACTCCATGTTCTTGGTAGGCATTGTTATTGGTGTGATTTTAGGGGTTCCGCTCGGCATGTTCGTTTTTTCTCTTATGCTGTGCGCAAAGCGCAGCCAGATTGAATTTCCTCAATCCCGTTCGGACATTGAGACCACACTTATGTCTTATTCGAGATTCTCCCATTGAATCTATCATCATTCTAGATTGAGTCTCTCCGGCGTGAGGAGAACCCCGTGGTGTGTGTGGTGTCAACTTTGCTATCCAAGGGATATAGTCCTTATGGCCAACCAGGAACCGCCAACCAAGATAGTGTAAAACCAGGTCGGGATGTTTTCGGAGAGCGGCCTTTGTTCTCTCCTTGACAGTCTCTTTATAGTGTTTAAGTTTCAGGCAGGCCCCAAGAGGTCGGAGTAAGAAGCCCGGTCAATATGCTCGGCGGAAATACTCAACGGAAAGAAGAAAGCGCAAAACTTTCTTCGGGGAAGTTGAGAAAAGAAGGCGAGATGAACCACGGAGAAGTTGGGCAACTGAAAAGGTCACTTGGGGTTCTACTTTTTTCGACCTTGCGCTTCCTTGACTACAAATACTCTCCTGCGTCTGATGCTGTCTCGCGTAAAAAGTCCTTGTACCATACTGGATAGATCATCTATAAATCGGCAATAATTGTGCACTTCCACTGATTACATAACCAGGCTGAATGCCATGTCCCAAGAAGAGCGGATAAATCCGGGCTCCCCTGTGCAGGCTAAACAGGCCGGCTTCCCTCAGATTGACGCCTTGCGCGTCCTGGCCATGCTTTCCATTTTCATGCAGCATCTGTGGTTCACGGTCATTCCAAACCCGGAGACCACACTGCAGAAAATATTCAAGCCGGTTTTCACAACCGGTTCGGACGGCGTAATTCTTTTTAACATCATCTCGGGCTTTCTTCTGGCCATGCCGCACCTCGGCCGGGAACAGCGGCCGTTCGAAGGCTACCTTTCTTTTTTGCGGAAGCGCTTCTTTCGCATCATCCCTCCCTATTATCTGGCGCTGTTCGTTTTCACGATTGCAAACATGCTGCGCTTCGCATATCCGCTCGTCCCCGCCCTTGCTCTCCTGGCTCAGCATCTTTTTTTCGTAAACTCCCTCGATTACTCAAATATGCTAACGAACTTTTCTCAATTCTGGTATCTGGGCCTTCTTGCCCAGTTTTACCTGGCTTTTCCGCTAATACTCCACCTTTTCCTGCGCAAAGGGCCAACCGTAGCCGCTTTGTCAATCATTGCCCTGTGCTGGGGAGGTTGGCTTCTTGTCGCGTGGCGTTTCCCCGAATCCCCCAGTGCATACCCCGATTTCCTTGCAAACCTGATGCATTTCAATTTGCCCGGCCGTCTGCCTGAGTTTGTAATCGGTATGTGGCTCGCATCCTTTTGGGAACCTCGTACGTATTATCGGCAATCCATTACTTCCAACAGATCTTTCTTGACTTTCCTGGCGGCAGGAGGGCTCTATATCATTGCCGGAGCCCCATTTTTAAAAACAATGAATCTACCGCTTCTACATATCTACGACGTTCCAATCTGCTTATTTTTCTTTTTGCTAGTTCTTTCAACGTCTGGCGCCAAGGCTGGAAGATCCACTATACTTAGAAACTTCAGCAGCCATTCATATTCTATCTATATCGTTCACCACCCCATCTTTAGCTATCTGGGGCTAAGGCCCTCCACGGTGACTCACACCCTTGGCAATTTTACGATCCTGACAATATTGCTGCTTCCCCTGTCATATCTGGCCGCGGCAACCCTCGACAGGGCCGCCGCGTTAATTGTTAACCGGTTACCGCATTCAGGCGCCACGAAGACCACAATTGAGCGCAGCCGCAACAAAGAAATCAGAGACTGAAGACACGTACTCCGACACTAACCCCGAAATCGTATCTGAGTTGTCGCTAGTCGGCAATCAGTTAACGGGGCGAGTTAATGGGTTGAGGAATGTAATATTCCTTTTAATAGGTGACCCCTTCTTTTTTCTCTTATCTCGATACGTTGCTGATAATAGTTGTTGCTATTGATAGACCTACACCAAAGCCACTAATAAGTATAGTGTTTAGGTCGTTCCGTTGAATGCGTTCTTCCAATAACAGTGGAATCGATGACGATACCGTATTTCCAGTCTCGCCCATAGAGACAATAAATTTGTCCTTAACATTACTAAATTTATTTGCTATAGCATTAATAATAGCTGCGCTGCCTTGATGAAGGCAATAGGCATCAATATCCTCTTGGTCCATACATTCTCTTTCAAGAATTTGCCTAATATGTAATGGTACGTTACTAACTGCGAATTTGTATACTTTACGGCCATTCATACATAGAATGCCATTGTCCGCATGTAGATTACAACCAGCAGCTCCGTCTGTCAAATAAAGTGGTGCTTTTATTTCCCATTCGGCATCTTGTCCAACCCATGTAGCGGTTGCGGCATCTCCAAATAGAAGGGTAGTGGCTCTATCTGTTCTGTCAATAATTTTTGAATAAGGATCGGCTGTGACCAAAATACCGTTCTTCAACCCTGATGCATCAAGGAAACCCTTGACTATAGCCAACCCATATACATATCCCGAACAGCCCAGCGAGATATCGAAAGTAGCAATATTTTTGTCCAATCCAAGTTTTTCTTGAACGATTGGAGAGGTATGGGGCAGACCGTATCTGTCTCCATTTTGGGTGACCAAAGCTATAAGTTCAATCTCGTCAGCCGAAAGGGACGTTTTTGATATCAAATTCCTCACTGCACTTACGGCTAAATCGGATGTTTCTTCAGCTTCCGATTTCTTTGGCAACTTCCACGCACCTATCCGCGTACGAATGTATTCTTCACTTTTAGCAAAGGATTTCCCCTGTTCGAGGTTGTCTATGAATTCTGTTGGCAGATAGCTTGCGATGCATTTAATACCAATCATGGCACTCCCACTATAAACCTGATCTGTACTATATTGATTCTGTTTTGATTAATTCCATTTACACGGAATCGGTTCGCTACGTTACCATTATCATTAACCTATTTTATTTGTCGAGGAAAGATTCCGATTTTATGAGAAGAGCAGAATCAAGCTGCGCCACGCACTTCCTGCCTCGCCTCGTCGATTCCAGATATGATGTTTTCCCTCATCCGGCTCTGTTTTGTCCGTCTCTCTTGCGGTTTTGGGGTGAATATGGGCGTTTTACCAAATTCGATCAAAGCTGGTTTTTACCAATGCTTTTTTTAGGTTTCGTCGTAGTCGGTGGTGAAGAAAACTCCGCAGCACTGACACTTGCGCTTTCTCGTTCGTTTTGCCATTGACCGCAAATCTCCTCAGGTCTATGGATCAATTCCCGAAACCAAAAGGATCAAGGAAGAAAAAGGAGTGGAAGAAGACTTTATGCGGAATCCGTTGGGAGAAAATATAGGGAATAAGACAGCACTTTCAGGCCAGGGTTTGCCAAAGCACAAGGTCAAGCAATCGATACAAATCCGCTCTTGTGACTTACTTTGGGATATCAGGTGAAGACATAACCGGGGAATTTCGTTTGATCGATCAGCTGCGGAAGGCGCTTAATTCGGCCCCCCGGGGACCTTGAAAGTCACCGGGGGCCGAATCAGCTATGAGAAGAGCGTTTGTTTACCAACCCAACCGATCCGGCGTCCGAAGGTCATTTGGACCTGCTTTGTAGGGGATGTCGCGCGAATCGGTAAAGTCTGAATAGGCGGGGGCCGCCGAAATATTTAAATCATTGCTGGACCTGGTTGCGGCTTCGCCGACTGTAGCCAGGGCGAGCGCCATGATCATTATCATAAGAAAACTAATTATTGTTTTCATTGTATTCTCCTTTTAACGGTTCTTTTCTGTTGTCAGCCTTTTTCACCTGTTTGGTCACTAAAACCTTTTGCCTTATAACCTGCACTTGCTTTACTTAGAGAGCAAACGGCATGCCAAGGGCGACACAAAGGTGAACTATATCAAATTGTAAATGTATTCAAACAGTTATGATTTCGTGCGGAATTTCTGCCGACTGTACGAAGGGCAGGATCATTTAATAGTGTTTAACACTGTTTAAATGGTTAATCTATCGAGCCTCTTGCAAGACTCAATTTTAAGGTCTTTGCCCGCTGAGAGAAGCTAATTTACTCCAAAAAATGTGATATAAACTGTCCGCTGTTTCAATCACAGACAGAAAGAGCAGTATATGAATTCGGGTGGAATCCAAGGTGTCCGTCAAAATCCGCAGTTGGTCTGATTAAGTGGAATTCGAATTTCGAGAAAGGGCCTCATGAGATTTCGCGTATTGATCATAATCCTGGTTTGGCTGTGCGGCCTTCCCGCCGCTCAAGCCTCGGAAGAATCGGCAGTCATCGCGGGCATGGATGTCACCGTGTGGTACAGGGGAACGGACAACGCCAGTCCCAAGCCGGTGATCATTTTCTCGCATGGTTTTCATGGATGCGCCACCCAATCACGTTTTCTCATGGAAGCCTTCGCGTCGGCAGGCTATCTCGTTTTTGCTCCAAATCACCAGGATGCCGTGTGCAACGGCGGTAAAGCGAGATGGCTCGATAGACCCGATCTGTCTTTCCGACGGCCTGAGATATGGAACGAAAATGCCTATCGCAACCGTGCAGAGGACATACATCGTCTGATCGAAGGCATACGTGAGGACGGTCGATTTCGAACACTAGCGGACCTGTCCCGCCTTGGTCTTGCCGGGCATTCCCTGGGCGGATACACGGTCCTTGGCCTGGCAGGGGCCTGGCCGTCATGGAGGCTCGGCGGAGTAAAGGCAGTGCTTGCACTTTCGCCTTACAGCCAACCTTTTTTGCGGCGCCGGTCACTTTCGGGCCTCTCGGCGCCGGTAATGTATCAAGGGGGGGAATTGGATTTTGGCATCACACCAATGCTGCGAAAATCCATGGGAAGCTACGACAGCTCACCGGAACCCAAATATTACGTGGAATTCAAGAAGGCTGCCCATTTCGCATGGACTGATATCGGCATAAGGGCCCATGAAGCAATTATCGCATACAGCCTCGCTTTCATGAACCATTATGTGAAGGCAGACCCGCCCGATTCCCTGTTGAGGCAAAACCGAACTCTGCCTGATGTGGCTTTATTCCGTCATGCGTCTGAAATCGGCAACAATTATTAGTCGCTGTTACACTTTCTTTTTTTGTTTCTGTTGTCCCACCCGCACTTTCTGCTCGGGTGCAGTGATATCGGCTTTAATATGAGTGGCGGACGGGCACGTCCCCATCCGCCATTTTGTAGCAGGAGAAACCCAGATTTTGCAAAACTCACCTTCAATATTAGCGCATCCTAAACACTGGTCCACGATGGGCTGTTTAACGTGTTTCTCCATAATTTAGCTCCTCAAGATAGTTTCAAGATAGTTGCGATTTGTATTAATCCTGATAACTTCCATTGTCGAGACCCAGGTGGAATTCAATTGGCCCGCGTGACCTTCCTCCGGCGGATTTTGCATTGATTTTCGTCTTGATATTGCACTCGGATAAAGTGTCCTTCGTTTCAAGACTGCAATTCGAGGCCGGTGAAGACCAGGAAGTGGCCAGCGAGGCATGACCCTTTGGAAAAACTGCGACCTCGGCGTCCACAAAATCCAGAGGAGCCAGGGCAGCGCTCCAGTCAACGAGATCATCATTTTCCGCAATGCATATCAGCCATTTAATGCCCTTTTGGGCAATACTCCTGAAATTCAGGGGATTCTCGAAAAGCCTGACCGGCAGCGTTCCGTCTTTTGTTACCGGCCTGGTATATGAATCAAAGCTCAACCGGGTGATTCCAACCGGAAGGTCAGTAATGTCATAGGTCAGCCAATGGCTGATAGCGGCAGCTACCTTGTTTATCTCCGGAGACTTCCCCCATCCATGGTCGAACATCGTGAAGTCACGGTAAAAACTCAGGAACGGGGCCTCATTTTCAATACTTTTGAGTTTAAAGACCCAGCTCAATATTTTGCCATCGACAACCTTATTGCCGTTTCGCAGCGTTTTTATAGAGTATCCCAAGTCCCGGAACCGAGATGGCAGATGTTCGATGTACTCTACCAGGGATTTGCTTCGCGATCCGTCGAAAGGAGAAACACATGTGATCAGTGCATCGACCAGACCGTCCAGCCGGCCCGACATTATGTCGATGGCGGACATAAAACCCCCCTGGCAGTATCCGTTCAAAGTGACCGGCCTCCCATAACCGGCGACAAGCGTCTCACTGAAATACTTAAGATCCAGGGCATCATCTTCACCGGTCATCAACTGGACAGCAGGTGTTTTCTCAATATCTTTGATCACTCTTATATACGTGGGGATACCACGGTTTGCGAAAGCGTGAACGTAGCTTCTCTTCTCTCCGGGCAAAAAAGCCAATATGTTTGCCCCCAAAACATATGGCGGAACTATGATCATCGGCTTTCCATTCTTGCGCACATCAACGCCCTTCTCCGTTGGGAGCACCTGGTAGAGTTCAAACCGCTCAGTTTCACCGGCCTTTATGTGGCCTCCATTATCGAAGTGGAGACCGTATTCCGGTCCGATCTCCAGGATGGCGCGCGGATAGGCGTTATACACCGCATCCATGATTTTGAGCTGTCTTTCGCAGTATCCGGGGAAGCCCTCCGAGCCGTTGTCGGAGAGCGAATTGCTTATAGCCTCAAGGACCTCTCTCAATTCTTTGGTATGATACTCGTTTAATGCAGAGATGCTCGCCATCGTGCCTTTGGTGGCAACATTCATTTCAAAAAGGAGAAGCTCAATCAGATCTCCTGCGGTTTGAAGAGGATACCCTTCGTCAAGCCGATTCATCTCCATATTTCTAAAATAGTCGAGTGCCAACCAGGAGGGATTGATAAAACTGGACGAGTAGCGAATCATTCCCATCCAGAAAAAAAGTTTGCTTCTTATAATATCTACGTATGCCTGAAACATTCTTGAGTTTAGATCTATTATACTTCGGGGGTATTTTCCAGCGATACCCGACATATCAGAAGATTCCGCCATGAACTAATCGACCTCCTCTACAACAATTGGTAAACTTCATCATGATCTTAAGCTAAGAACAACAGGCAGGGCAGTCTTTACTTTGATAAATAAAGCACAAATACCGGAGATTCCGCCAAACCTCCCCTCAATACCTGTGAACGCTCCATGGAAAAATTATGACTCTACCTGCCAATGAGGAGAACATTTCTTTTGTTATCCAATGACCATGCCCCCCATCGCTGGAGAAAACTCTGACCGAGCAATAAAGTTCCGGCTGCAGGTCCAATGCTTGCGGGGACTCGGCTGACCTTTACCCCCCTAAGTCCAGTTCCCGAAGAATAACTCTTGAACTGCGAACCAGAGTTCCGTCCGCCAACTGGTAGATTCTTCCGAGGAGAAAGTCTTCCTGACTGATTGAACCGGAACGCAAAAGCTGCGCTGCAACTTTGGCAGGGATGTTAACCTCTGCAGCACTTGTATCCAAAACGAAATCCAGGGTGAGGATACCGTTGACCCTTACCGGCAACTCGTAGACGCCTCTCGATTTTTCGAGATGGATTTCCTTAGTCGCGGTGTCCACATCACAACCATCGGGGTTTGAAGTATCACACTCAACCCATTGGCCATTCCTAAACTCTTTGATCGTCATTCCGGAAACAACCGAGGCATAGATCAGGACAGCAAGACCTGCTGCCAATATCATGCATATTACCAAAAGGAACAACCTGTTGCGCGACAGGGTAACTATAGGATTAGAAGTAGCCATCTTTGCTGCTCCTTTTGAAAGAGAACCAATTTTGTCGTCCAATTTCATCACTGTCAATGTTACTGTACATGGGCAATGGGAGGTATTCCATTTCAGATAAGGCTGTATTCTAAGACTGCGACAAGGGCTTGTCCGTAAATAAGCCATGGTCACGAAGAGTACGAAGGCACACGAAGGGGTCCACAAAGAAAACCAATCTGCTGTGACTTCTTTGTCCGGTGAGTGGCGCACCTCGGTCCACCGAGGTCGTTTTACCGCCGGGCCGCTTGTTTTCTCGACCGGTCCTGGATATCATAAAAACATCGGATCGGTGCACATTCATCAAAGATACACTCCGCCACAGAAAACTTACGCTTATCGAGGCCAGCCGGATGGATTCGCATGATGAACTCAAGGTACTTCTCATTGAAGACGATGAGGACGACTATGTCCTTATAAAGACGCTTTTGTCCGAAGCCGTCCCCGGAAGAGTCAAGTTGGACTGGGCAGACTCTTACGAAGGCGGTCTGAATGCCTTGAGCAATCTCGACTACGATGCCATTCTCCTGGATTACGCCCTGGGAGATCGTACCGGCCTTGAGCTTTTATACGAAGCCAGGGAGAAAGACCTCCGCGCAGCGCTCATTCTTCTAACTGGTCAAGGCGGAAACGGAATCGATCTGAGGGCCCTTGGCGCCGGCGCGGCTGATTACCTGGTGAAGGACGAAATCACTGCGACGACGCTTCAGAGATCGATCCGTTATGCGATTGAAAGAAAGAAAGCCGCAATAGAGCTAAAACGCTACAAGGACCACCTGGAGGAACTTGTTAGACAGAGGACCTCCGAACTCATGGAGGTAAACCTGAGGCTCAAGACGGAAATTGACGAGCGCGTGGAAGCCGATCAGGCCCTAAGGCGAAGCGAGGAGAAGTACAGGTCGCTGATAAACAGTTCCCTGGATATCATTTACACGGTTAGCACCGAAGGAATTCTGACCTCACTTAACCCGGCTTTCGAAAAGGTGACTGGCTGGAAACCGGAAGAATGGCTAGGCAGGAAGTACGATTCCCTGGTACACCCGGATGATTTGCCAAAGATGGTCGAACGGAGGCAAAGAATGCTAACCGGAGAAGAGCTTCCGCCCGGAGAGGTGCGGGTGCTTGTAAAATCGGGTGCTCACCTGCTGCTCGAGTTCCAATCCGCCCCGTTGTACGCCGGAAATTCCATTGTCGGCCAGATCGGGACAGCACGCGATATCACCGACAGGAAAAAGGCGGAAGAAAAAATAATTCAACAGAACTCTTTTCTCAAAACCATTCTCGAGTCACTCTCCCATCCCTTTTATGTAATTGACGCCAAAGACTACAGCATCGTGCACGCTAACAGCGCAGCCACCCCGGGCGGCCTTCAACCATATGCAAAGTGTCATTCCCTCTTTCACAGGGCGGACAGGCCCTGTGAAGGCGATGAGCACAGATGTCCATTGCAGGAAATCAAAGAATCGAAAAAGCCGCTTACCACCGAACACATCCACTACGATCACCTGGGCGGCTCCCGATTTGTGGAAGTTCACGGTTATCCGATCCTGGATGAAATGGGAGAGGTCTCCAAGATTATCGAATACTGCCTGGATATCTCGGACAGAAAGGAAATCGAGGAAAAGCTCCGCAGGGCCAACGATGAGCTGGAAATCCGAGTACAGAAAAGAACAGAGGAACTCGCGGATTCAAACCTGGCTCTTATGAACGAAATAGTCGAACGAAAGCGAATTGAAGAGGCGCTGCGGCTCAATGAAAAGAGACTTGAAGCCTTGTTGAATCTCGGCCAGACTTCATGGGCCTCCGAGAGGGAGATAGCCGATTACGTGCTCGAGCAGCAAATCAAGCTCACTCGAAGCGAGACGGGTGCGATAGCGTTTCTGGACGAAGAGGAAAACATCCTCACCTGGTGCACTGGAATTCCCAACCATTCCGAATGCCCATCGGTTCGAGCCGAAGATGCCGGGACCTGGGCCGATGCGGTCAAAAACCGAAAGCCGATCGTTGTAAATAAAAGCTCAAATATCGAGATGGACCAGAGAGGACTTCCATTTTTGAGCTTTCATCTCCAGCGGTTGATGAGCATTCCCGTTTTCGACGGTCAAGGGATAACCGCTGTTGCCGTCGTAGCCAATAAAAGCGAAGATTACGACCAGTCGGACCTCAGACAACTGACTCTGCTCATGGACGGCATGTGGAAGCTAATCCAGCGTGAGCGGTCCATAAAGGCCTTGAAGAGCGCCGAAAGCCTGGCCGCTATAGGCAGGGCGCTTTCCATCGTTGCACATGACATGAAGACTCCTTTGATTGCCATCGGCGGATTTGCAAAACAGGTACAGCGCCACATCGGGAAAGCCGATCCCGATTGGGGCAAAATGAAAATTGTTTTAAGCGAAACCGAGCGGCTCGAAAAAATGGTCGAAGAGATGCTCGATTTTTCCAAACCAGTGCTCCTCCAGAAATCGCAGGAGCAGATCAGCGCCATCCTGGAGGAGAGTGTCGCGGTGACAAAACCGCTCGCGGACCGCAAGAAGGTCCGTCTGAATATAGAGGCGCTTGAGCCCGCCCCTCCCCTGCTGCTTGACCGGTCACGAATCAAGAGGATGTTCATCAACCTTCTGACAAATGCCATAGAAGCCTCACCTGAGGGCGAGACTGTGAGAATATGCTACCGCAGGCTGGGGAAAAACGTAGCTGTCGACGTTTCCGATGAAGGGCCGGGTATCGCTTCTGAAATCAGAAAAGAGATCTTTTTGCCCTTTTTTACCACGAGAACAGGAGGGACCGGCCTCGGCCTGCCGATCGTCAAAAAGATCATCGAAGCACATGAAGGCAGCCTTGAAGTGCTCAACACCCCAAGAGGCGCCACTTTTCGTCTTACACTGCCTGTAAAATAGCTACATATTATTGATCCGATTCTCATTTACAGATTCCTCTTGACCTCGAAAATGTATCGGGGTAGGTCTAACCGGTCTTGGCATATTCTAAAGGATCTCGAAATCGAAGAAGGGGGGGCTATGCAGCGTCTGTTTGCCGGGTTGCTCTGTTTTTTTGCTCTGAACCTGCTTTGCGGCTGTACCGGATTCAAGGACAGTTTTAGCCGGCTGGAAAAATACCCGGCGCAGCAGCAGGTTGAAACCAAAGTTTCCACTTCGGCTGCGGGAACCAATGAGACCACGGGCGAGTCTGACATCCTGCATAAAACTACAGCCGCTGCTGCTGCTCCCGCAGTGACTCTGGATACCATTATCCCTGAATCGGCACAAACCTGCCGCCTTGATATCGGCGCATGCCTCCCGCCGATACCTCCCCAGGTTAGCACATCAGGAAGAGCGGACACACCGGTCCCCATAGTGCAACTTCCTGAAACTTCTTATGATTTTGGAACAATTGGAGACGGGACTTTTACCCATAAGTTCAGCATAAAGAACGCGGGCGCCTCAGAGCTGGTAATCAAGAAGATCATTCCCGGCTGAGGCACTTGGGTTGCCCATTACGACAGGGCAATCCCTCCCGGTGGGGAGGGAAACATCACGCTTTCGGTCAGTGGCAGTTCATGCTCAAGCGGAGCAAAAAAGTCGGCGCTCGTTACGTGCAATGACCCCGGGAAACCCTATTTTTTCCTCAATCTCATTGGTAAAAGCGGCTTTTAGACCAGCCGGCCTAACAGGACATGAGCGGATCTGAATCCATCGATGATGAAGTCCTAAAATATGCGGAGAGATTTCTTTTTCGCGGTCTGCACCCGCTGATATCTATCGGAACGGCGAGTGACCGCTACAAAGGCTGGATCGGCCGGATTTACAGTGAAGAGCTTTACAGGGAGAAAATAATCAGCCGCACCAACCGGGTGGGAAACAAAAGCTTCCGCGAGGAAGTCCTGCCAGTTGATTCGGTTCGGGAATATTTTCAGCATTTCAAGGTGCTCGAAATAGATTACACCTTTTATGCACCTCTAATCGAAAACGGGGTTCCAACACCGTGCGCCAATACTCTTCAACAGTATTCGATGCGCATGGGACCTGAAGACAGGGTTTTCTTAAAGGCGCCCCAGATGTTTTTCGCCCAGAAGCTCAGGCGCGGAAAAAGCTACTCCCCCAACGAAAACTACCTCGCATCGGAAGCTTTCACACGGCAATTCTACGAACCGGCGGTCACTCTTTTCGCAGACAAGCTTAAAGGCATAATTTTCGAGCAGGAATACCAAAGGCAGTCGGAACGCTTGCCGCCTGCAGAGCTGGCAGCACAACTCGACCGCTTTTTCAGCTCGATTCCACCAGACCGCAGGTATCACGTGGAAATGCGAACAGAAGCATATTTCTGCAAACCTGTGATCGATGTTTTGCAAAAACACGGCGCAGGACAGATACTTTCCCACTGGACCTGGCTCCCTGCCCTGAGGACTCAGTTTTCAAGGGCTGGAAGGCGTTTCATCACTGCCGGAGGCCAGGCCGTCATTCGTCTTATGACGCCGCTGGGCGTCCGTTACGAGGACGCTTACGCCAAGGCCTTTCCCTTCGACAGGCTAATAGAAGAAATGATACAGCCGGCAATGATTTCCCAGACCGCCGCCTTGATGTGGGAAGCAGTCAGGGAGGGGATCGAGATCAATCTCATAATAAATAATCGGGCGGCTGGAAACGCACCGCTGCTTGCACGAAGAATTGTTAGAGAGTTTGTGCAGATGCGCGACAAAAGCTAAAAGGATACGAGAAAATGCCGGATAATGTATGCTGCACTCGTACATTGTCAACTGAGTATCAGATGATTCCCACGCACAATCCGTCATTCCGGCGATTGACAACCCGGGCCGCAACCCAATGGCTCCTTCGTGGAGCGAGCCCTCACTCTGTTCGGGTTCCGCGTTAAACGTTCGAACCCAAGTTAGAAGCTTATAGTTCGGCGTCCGATCTTTTGTGAGGACGCACGGTAGATCTTGATGCCGGAATTAAGTGTTGTTTCAGTTAGTTAAGATCATTAGGCCCCGGCCTTCGCCGGGGTGACGATCACTCGACAACATATTGGAACTCAGTTGATAATGTACTGGTAGTACGAAGAACTGGGAAGGACGTCGTTGTTCTAGACCGCCCATCCGCTGGGGGAACCGAGGCAGGCGGCTATTTGCGATTTTCCCTTTCCAGTTTCACCAAAACATCCATACTGCTTCGAACCTCTTTCTGTTCGGCTTTCCGGTTGACTTTATTCGGGGCATGCTTTCGATGTCTGACAACTTCGGTTTTTTGAGTCTTTGAACCCATCTTCCACTCCTTGGACAGAAAAGTACAGGTCCGGGGGTTTGGACCAAATTTATTTATCGGCAACAGTGGAGGCGATATAACAGATAAGCTCGATCATGTCACCACAATTCCTCACAGGTTCTTCCCCGGATTATAATTGAGGCCGTACCGGCGGATAGCTGAAACCAGTTTTTCAAGGCGAGGGAGCTTCATCCGGCCGATTTTGGACAAATGCCTGCCCAACTGCTCAAAGGCAAACGGAATATAATCAAGAAACTGCCTCTTGCCCTTAACTACTCCCAGGAAGCCAAACGCGCCGAGCATCTGAAGATTTCTGGCGAGCTTGACCGCCTCGAATTTCCTGATAAAAGCCAACTTTGAGACGCCCGAACGGTTCCCTGCGGCAGACCAGTACATAGCAACAAGTCTATCCTGCAACTGCTCAGGCACCCTAACATAAGGGTCGATCAGCAGCGAAGCAAGATCATAAGCAGGAGGCCCAAACCTCATGCCCTGAAAATCGAGCAGCCAGAGCCTGCCTCGCCGCACCATGATGTTACGGCTCTGGAAGTCACGATGAAATACGAAAGAACTCCTTTGAACCCCCGCAGCCTCAGCAAGCGTCTCGAAATCAGGGCGCAGTTCATCCGGGCCGATTTCAAACCCCAAACAACCATTGATGAATGACTTTCGGAAATACTCAAGCTCACGCTCGTAGACAAAAGAAGGGTCATATAAAGCACTGTCGAAGCAAAATCCCGGTTCAAAACCCTTCGGGGCCCTCGTGTGCAAAGCTGCGAGCAACTTGATAACATGAGTGTAGACAGGTTCGAGGTTATTGCGGCGAAAGCGAACGAAATTCTGCAAGTGCAAGTCTCCGGCATCTTCCAGGAGAAATCTTCCCTCTCGGGCATCGGCATAGAGGATGCGGGGCACCGGCAATCCTTTGGAATGGAGATGGTTGCCGATCAGAAGATAGGAGTCGTCCTCACCTGTAGAATCTTTTCTCGTTCCAGGCGAAATGAGGGCGACCAGCGAAGATGGTCCGCAGAAAATCCGAAAGAACTTCCTGTCCGACCCATCACCGCATAACGGTTCGATCCGGACCCTTTCAAATCCGCCCGTGATGGTTGAAGCCTTTTCGGCCAGATCGCACAGTCCGGGGAAATCATCGATGTCAGATTGCAGCGTATCCATCCCTCGACTTTATCATTGACAAGGCAGTAAAATTTCACCCGGCTGGACAGCCCGCGCGAATATTTTTCCCGAATGTCTGCCCGAAATGCTCATCCCGTCCGCCACTATGCAGTCTGTAAGAGAGCTGCCTTTTTCGATCCGTATGTCATCCCACAAGATAACGTTTTCAAGACTGACCCCTTCGCAAATTTGGACATCCCGTCCCGCCACGACCGATCCTTTCAATGTGCAGTCCGGGTGTATAATGGTTTGCGGGTCAAGTGTAATGTGCTCCCTCGTTCTGAGAGGAAGAAGGCGGCCGGGCTCAAGTTGAGCCAGTTCACCGGTAAGTTTGCGGTAGCTCTCGACCGATCCCATCTCCCGCCAAAAAAGACCCTGCTCGGTAATGGCCCGGGGACAAGCCCCGCGGGTCATCAGCGATCGATAAATGTCGAGAATATCGGCCTGCACGCCCGCAGCAGCACCGGACAATGCCGAAGGGTTAATAAAATGGATACCGGTAAAAGCCATCAACCGAACGCACTTATCCTTCTTTAGAAGATCTTGCGCCTCGCGNNGAGGTTCGCATTGCATACGATATCTGCATTTACCACAGCGAACGGCTCGCATCCAAGCCTCTCCACGGCGGCTTTTATACCGCCTCCCGTTCCAAGGAGCACAGACTCATTGAGCACCGTTACCGGTATCGGCCACTGCCTTTGAGAAACTGCTGCCGCAAGGCGGTCTTTGAGGTAATAAGCATTGAGAAATACGGCTTCGAACCCGCAGCGATAGAGCCTTTCAATCCAGAATTCGAGCATGGTGACTCCGCGAAGCGGGATCAGAGCCTTCGGGCGGGAGTTTGTAAGGGGCAGAAGCCTGGTGCCAAGGCCGGCGGCTAAAATCATTGCGCGCATGAGTCAAGCGCCTGATTCACGCGAAGACGCGAAGGCGCGTAAACGCAAAACCCGAATGGTTCTCTGCAATTGCCTTTTTATGCCTTGCTTAAGATGACACATCTCGGCCAACAGTTGCCTTTTCGATCCAACCGGCTAGAATTGCGCCATAATTGGGGTCGGTTATCTCCACCCGCGTCCGGCCGCCCGGCGAGCTTTTCAATAAAACGTACCCCTGAGCGAGCCAATTGATGACCTGGGAATATAGTTCGTACTCCAGCAATAAACCGCGTTCGCGAATTTTGCCGATATCGTCACCGGGCCGGATCGGATAGACGGTTTGGGCGATAATCGGACCGGTGTCTTCGCCCTCATCTACGAAATGAACAGTGATGCCTCCCCACTTGCAGCCGTATTGGAGGGTTTCCTCATAGCCATGCTGTCCGGGAAAGGAGGGTAGCAGTGCGGGGTGAATATTGAGAATTTTCAGGCCGCCGGCATTGAAGTGATTTATGAAATAGGGCGTCACCAGGCGCATGAAACCCGCCAGGCAAATATAATCCGGCTGGAAGGAATCTATTATCCGGATCAGCTCGCGTTCGGCAAGGACCAACCTCGCGAGCCGCGATCTGCGTTCGACAGGGTCAGGATTTCTTACAATTTTCTGTCTGCGGTCCAGATCAGCCGGATCGACAGGCAAATCGAGTTTTTCGAGATCGGCGGCAGCGAGTTTAGGGATAGATTTGTAATCCACATGGAAGGCGGGGATATTGGCCATTGAGGCTCGTTCCAGGCCGAAAGCATCAGGCCTGTCGCTCAACACCACAACGATTTCGGCCTTGAGGGCACCGGCGCCGGACCTGTCGATCATCGCCTGCAAATTGGTCCCTCCGCCGGAGACCAGGACGGCCAGCCTCAGTTTTTTCCTAGTCAAAATACCGCACCGCATTTCGAAAGAACTTAATCCCTTCGCCTTCTTCAGGAATTGGTTTTTTATCGCGCCTGTATATCTCTTTTAGAAGAGTCCAGTCAGGGTGATTCGTGAAATGGTTGAACGCCTCCGGATGAGGCATCAGCCCGGCAACTCTGCCGCTCAGGTCGCAGATTCCGGCAATGTCTTCGACTGAACCATTCGGATTGAAGGGAAACTCTCCGAGTGCGGCACTGCCTCCTGGCTTGGAATATCGCAAGAATACCTGTCTGCCGGAGATGAGCTTTTCAATAACGGAGGGTTCGGCAAAAAACTTTCCCTCACCATGCCGTATCGGGAGTTCGATGCTCGCGATGCCGCTGGAAAGGACGCAATGTGATTCGGGATTGACCGACAAGTTAACCCATTGGTCCCGAAAGCCCCCGCAGTCATTGGCGATCAGAGCGACTTCCCGGTTCATTCGGCCACTCTCGAATCCAGGCAGAAGGCCCAGGTTGACCAACACCTGGAACCCATTGCATATCCCGATCACAATGCCGCCCGAGTCCACAAATGAGCTAATCTGGTCCTGGAGCCGATGTTTTAGACGCATGGCCATAATCACACCCGCCCCGTGATCGTCTCCCCAGGAAAATCCTCCGCCTATAACGAAAATCCGGTAAGAGGCCAGTGATTTTTCACCGGAAATGAGGCTGTTGAGGTGTACTCTTTCCGCCTCCGCCCCGGCAACCTTCAACGCATATGATGTCTCAAGGTCGCAATTGAGACCGAACCCCGTCATAACGAGAGCTTTGACCATTGCCAACTCCCGGCCTATTCCAGGCCGATGTCTTTTCTATAATAGATTCCCTCGAAGCGGACCTTTTCCATTTCCGAGAGGGCTGCTTGCCTTGCCTGGTCAAGAGTGCTTCCGGAACTCACTATGCACAACACCCTTCCGCCGGTCGTAACCAGCCGTCCGGAATCGTTGTTTTCCGTACCTGAATGAAAAACCAGGCACTCTTTGCCGATCTTATCCACACCTTCTATCGGTACGCCTATTTTGTAACGGTCCGGGTAACCCTTGTACCAGCCTTTTTTGCCCCTGGTCCTACCGCTGGTGGCAATCAGGCACAACCGGTAGTTCGGGTCCCATTCCGGTTGTATCCTGTCCAGTTTGCCGGTGGTAATGGCCTCGCTTATGTCCACCAGATCGGTTCGAAGCCGAGGAAGAATTACCTGCGCTTCTGGGTCCCCCAGGCGGATATTTATTTCAAGTACATAAGGAGTCACTTCCGTCCCGCTTTCCACGAGCATCAGCCCAAGGTACAGGATTCCCCGGTAGACCATATCGTATTTCTCACGCACTCCTCGTATGAGCGGCTCCGCCACTTTTGACATGATATTTTGTACAAGACCATCATCGAGCCAGGGGTGAGGCGAATAGGCGCCCATTCCACCGGTGTTTTTTCCTTCGTCGTTTTCCCTTGCGCGCTTATAATCCTGCGCCGCAACCATCGGTATTATCGTATAGCCGTCCGTGAAACAAAAGAAGGAAAGCTCCCGGCCGTAAAGACGCTTTTCTATATCAACTCTTTGTCCGGCCTCACCGAATATTCGTTCTTCCATAATCAGGCGAACGGCTTCTTCAGCCTCCTGAACCGATCCGCAGACGAGGGAACCCTTGCCTGCGGCCAGACCGTCCGCCTTTACCACAACGGGGTATCCGACGCTTCGGATGTAATCGCGGGCTTTGCCGGGATCGGAAAAGTTTTCGAATTCCGGCACTGCAATTCCAAGCTCACGCATCATCACCTTGGCGTCACATTTGCTCGACTCCAACCTGCTTGCCTTCATATTCGGGCCGATGATCGGCAGCCCTCGGGACTCGAACAGATCGGTAATCCCAGCCGAAAGCGGCTTCTCGGGTCCTACGAACGTCAGGTCGATCCTCTCCTTCTGCGCAAAATCGGCCATTTCCTCGATGGATCTTAAATTAACGCATTCGGCTGTCTCAGCTATCCCCGCATTTCCATGCGCAACATAAACCCGGCTGACCCGCGTACTTTGTGCGAATTTCCACGCTATGGCGTGATCTCTGCCCCCTGTGCCCACTACCAATACTTTCATTTGTGGCTTGTCACCCCTGTGAGGTATTCGCAGATGTTGGCGTCGTAGCTGCTGGTCGAGCAAAAAGCCTTGCAGGCCAACTCAAGGCTGGTCTTCCTTGAGACACTGCCTTTGCGCGCCTGCATTTCCTTTAGGACTTCCGGATAATCGGAAGGATCGGTGACCACCGCTACAAACCTGTTATTTTTCGCTGCGGCACGGATCAGGGTGGGCCCGCCGATGTCGATATTTTCGATTGCATCCTCCAACGTGCATCCTGGGCGGGCGACCGTTTTTGCAAATGCATACAGATTCACCACCACCATGTCTATCGGCTCTATCCCGTGCTTTGCCATCGTAGATACGTGTGCCTGGTTGTCACGAATACCGAGTATTCCGCCGTGAATTTTGGGGTGAAGCGTTTTGACTCTGCCATCGAGCATTTCCGGAAAGCCCGTATAGTCAGAGACCTCGGTTATATCGATTCCGGCATCACGCAGCGCCTTGGCAGTGCCTCCGGTCGAAAGCAACTCCACATTGAGCTCCCGAAGACCTTTGCCAAATTCGGCCAGGCCGGTTTTGTCCGTAACGCTCAAAAGAGCGCGTCGCACAGGAAACATCCTCACCTCCTTGGAGTTTTAAAAACTCAAAGCTTTCTTGGAGCAAGATTACTCCGGTCCATTTCTAAAGATCTTGTCGAACAGCCCCTCACACGCCTTTACAACCAGACTGTCATCGGGAAGCAACATCGTCGGTTTTCCTTCAAGATCGAACTTTGAAATAAGCGGATCAGCGGGAATAGAGACGACCTTTTCCTTCCCGAAAATACGGTAGACTCCTTCCGGCCAGCTTGCCGGCTCCTCCCGAACCTGGTTTATCACCAGCAAGATCTGCGAAACGTGCATTGGAAGGGTTTTGACCAGTTCGGCTATTCGGCACGCGGCGGAAAGTCCCCTCCTGCTCGGGTCGGACACCAGCAACAAAAGGTCTATATCCTTCTGATTAAGACGGCTGAAATGCTCCATTCCAGCCTCGTTGTCAATAACAATGAAAGGGTAGTTGCCGATAAGACGGTCGATAAGACTGCTCAGAAGATTATTGGCCGCACAATAGCAGCCCGGACCTTCCGGACGTCCCATTGCGATAAGATCGAACCCCTCCGTTTCTACAAGCGCCTGTTCGAGCTTCATCTCCATGAATACATCTTTTGTCATGCCGACCGGCACGCTTGTCTTCATTTCCTCGCGGGCCTCGGACAGTGTTTCAGCCAGCGGCACTCCCAAAACGTCATTCAAATTCGAATTCGAATCGGCATCTATCGCAAGAAGCGGCTTCATCCCATGACTCAGCATGTATCGAATGAGCAGACCCGCTATAGTTGTCTTTCCTGTTCCGCCTTTTCCACCCAGTGCAACAGCGTAGCCCAAAATCCCACCTCCAATGGTTTTATTTCTGCGGGTCTAAGACCCGGCATCGCGACAAGTAACCTGTTTTCGACCAGAAATTGCATTCATAACACAAGAAAGGTCAACAGTGAACAGCGAACGGTTCTTTTGGGTTGAGGGGGCGGGCCTGCTGAAGCCCCCCGGCTACTCTACGGGGTCTCCACAGTGAGTTTCGGAATGAGCCTCGCTCCGTGACGGATGGCGGCGATTTCGCCTAACGGGAAGAAAGGGCTTGTTTTACAAGCTTTTTAGGCTCGGGGGTCAGGTCCGGCTCAGGGCTTGGGCTAAGACAGGGCCGGAACGCAGAAGGTTTGAGATCTTCCCGAGCGCACCAGAGCAACTCGCTCAGGAAGGCGGCAGTCAAAAACATTATGGGCGAACCAGATTGTTCGCTATTTCACGGAATAAAGCGTTCGCCTGCGTACCTATTATCGTTACAGCAGCCATACAAACGAGGGCGATCAAGGCCAGCATAAGCGCGCACTCGGCCATTGTAGCACCTTCTTGATCTCCGAGAAATCTCTTGATCATTTCCATTGTCTTCTCCATGGAGATTGAGTTTGAGCCCGTCTCTGCCCTCAAAGAGGCGTACTAGCCGCCTGCATTCAGGCTGACGACTCGACAGCAACGAACCAGATTTTCCACTATATCCTAAAATACAATGCTCGCCTGTGAGTAGATCGCAGTTACGGTGTTAAAAAGAATTGATTATTTGCGCCAGCAAACCATATATACAAGCGGTTGCAGCCAAAAACAGCGTCATGGCGTACATAAGCATCGCTGAACCTGCCTCATTCCCAGGGAGATTCTTGACCATTCCATTTTTTCCTCCTCCACATCGGGTGGAAAACCTGCTTTCGATCGGCAAATCCAAATGACGTTCTCTAATGGGCAATTTATAGACTCCGCCAACAGGATCAAGGGTTATTTGCTGTAGTAGAAACTGGGTAGAAACCATCTTCAATCAAGCTAAAAAATGCAGTAATACGGTAGGTTAAGAGGATTAGGATTTATTGAATTAAATTGCTTTCAGACGTCTGGACACGAGCGTCTTCGTTTCGCTCAACGTCGAGCGGCGGGAGAGTACAAGCGACTAAAGCATAATCGGCATATCCATGGAAGAAGTCGACCAGCAGCTTTTCTTCCCGGAATGCGCGATAGACCTGAAAACCCACCATCAGCAAAAAGATAGCAATTTTTGTTATGGAGAAACCAGTCATTGTCAATCCAAGCAAATCTGTCATTTATGCCTTCCGTTTCATGTCTGCGCTGATTATTTTGGCGGCAGAAGGCAGATTGCTTTCCGGAACGGGCATTTTTCGTTCGACTCGAATATCCGAGTGGTGAGCAATGACGCGCTTCAATGAGGATTGAGTGGTTAAGCCATGGAGAATCAAGTCAGTCCTCAGCCCTGAGGTTGCCCAGACCTCCAATCTACTCAATCGGGAGCACTAATGAAATGGCCGATCAAGCTCAATATGCTTTTGCTGGATCGTGGGCGAATCAGCATGGCAAGGATTGCAGGCGAGCTTCTGTGGATTGCATGGCTCGCCTCCATAGGCCTTGGCCCCGGACATCTGGATCTGTCAAAACATGTCATCGGGGCTGATTATCTTGAATATTATTCGGCTGGTATGGCTGTCAGGCTTGGTGAAACCGATAAACTTTATGACGTCGCGTATTTAAACGATTTGGAGCATTCGATTGCAGGTCCTTTTGAGGGACACTATTTGTTCGTAACACCTCCCCTTTACGCTCTCCTTTATGTTCCTCTTTCCCTGCTGCCTTATGAGATAAGTTTTTTGACATGGTGCGTATTCGGATTATTTTGTTTATGGATTAGTATATCCTTATTGCGTAGCAGTAACACCACTCATCATTTTTTATGGGCACTGACTTTTTTCCAATATGACACTCTCACACTATCCTAACATTCTTATATCTTTTGATAAGAAATAATCAGACGGTTAGCGAAACTATGTATATAGCTTGTGTAGTCCTAAGAATATTTGCATTTATAAAATTCTGGAACAGGAACAGGCAATGTCGCTAACTGCTGTATGCAGGCCCGATTTGCTTGACGATCTGGATTTCTCCTCATGCAATGATCTACGATTGGTCTCTCTTATCGCTGCCTGCCATTCTCTTATGGGAGATCCAACCTCTTTACCGCGACCTCTGGAGACCATTGTTCGGCATAATTTGGATTGTCACGCTCCTAGGCGGCAGCGGCTATATATCACCCAGCTTCAAATAAGATTCCTTCCGGGCGCTGTATAGAAAACCATTCCGATTCTTTTTCTGGTCTATTGGACGCTTTTAAGGCATTTTACCGGAACACAACTTGCCGGGCAGCAAGGCCTGGCCGAAGAGCTCAAACCGATTTGTCAGGATCGGGACTTGGGCATTGGTAAAAAATTTTGATTTCCTCTTCGGTCCATTACCTTTACTATATCTGAAACCCCGGCCCCGAATATTTGAAAGGTGCTAATGAAAAAAGGTGCTGCTGGAAGAAACTCCAAAACATGTCTGAGCGTAGTGATCCCATGCTTCAACGAGCGGGGAACGCTCCGCGAGTGCGTTGAGAATGTATTGTCCATAGAGGACCCGGATCTCTCTATCGAAATAATTATAGTGGATGATTGCTCAACGGACGGCAGTCATGGCATAGCCCTCGAACTGGCGGAAAAGTATCCGCGGCAGATCGTTGTATGCAGTCACAAGAAAAACCAGGGCAAAGGTGCGGCCTTGCGGACCGGGTTCGCGAAAGCAACCGGCGACTTCGTATGCGTCCAGGATGCGGACCTTGAATATGACCCCTCAGACCTCAAAAGGCTCCTGGCGCCGCTCATATCCGGCAAGGCCGACGTGGTGCTCGGGTCCCGGTTCCTGTCCACAGGCGAGCACCGGGTGCTCTATTACTGGCATTACCTGGGAAACCGGCTCCTCACCTTTATCTCCAACATGTTTACAGACCTCAACCTGACCGATATGGAAACCGGCTACAAAGTGTTCCGGACGGACATACTCCGCAAAATCTCGATACAGGAGGACCGGTTTGGCTTCGAGCCTGAAATAGTTGCAAAAATAGCGCACATGCGTCTTCGTATTTACGAAATCGGAATTTCCTACTACGGCCGAACATATGAGGAAGGCAAGAAGATAGGTGTCAAAGACGGTTTCAGGGCAATTTACTGCATTATGCGATACAACCTGCACAGTGCCCCCCTGCCCGTGCAGTTTTTGGCATATCTGTTCATAGGTGGCGTTTCGGCGGTTTTCAACTTGTTTGTTTTCCTTGGCGGCCTCTCATTCGGTTACTCTGCCACCGTTTCTGCGCTGACAGCTTATTTCCTGGCGGCCGCCCTCAATTATGTGCTGTGCATCCTGCTGCTGTTCAGGCACAAAGCGAAATGGAGCGCCCCTAAGGAAATAGCGCTTTACCTGGCGGTGGTATGCGTGCTGGGAATCGTCGATGTTGGACTAACCAGGCTCTTAATGGGAACCGGTCTGGCCGCATGGCTCGCTAAATCGACGGCAACCATGGTTGGACTCATACTCAATTTTGCCGGCCGGCGCCTGATTGTGTTCCCGGAGAAAGCCAGTGGGCCATGGCGACCGCAGATCGAGGAAAGCACCGGTAGACAAACGCTTCCCGAAGATTTCGCCAGAGAGATACAGAGTATGCAGAGAAAGCGATAACTCAAATCAGCCTGGAGTATGAAGCAATGAGCTCAAATAATTCCAATGACTTATACGAGGTAATGCAGGTCAGTCCCAACGCCGATTTAGAAACAATCGAGAGGGTTTTCAGGCTTGCTTGCAAAGTGATTCCATCCCGACAATAACGAAACAGGCAGTGACAGCAAATTCAAGATGCTCATGGAAGCGCATCACGTTCTTTCCAACCCGGAGAGACGGGCAGCTTCCGGCGAGAGTACCGCAGAAAGGTAATCCGCTGGTCTTTCAATGCCCTGGTGGCTCTTGTTTTCATGACCTACCTGTGGGATAATGCAAATGATGTGACTATCCTTTTAAATTCCTCAGGCGCGCTCCCCGCCACTCACGAATCCGTTTCACTTCCGCTAGATTCACGAACCAGGCTCACTTCCGGCAGAAGATGATCCAGTATTCCATTGATAAATCCCCCCGAATCAGGGCTGCCAAATGTTTTCCCAAGATCTATGGCTTCGTTTATAGACACCTTTGGAGGGATTTCCAGGCAGTAGAGCATTTCGTAGAGTGCGATCCTAAGTACGTTTCTGTCGATTATCGACATTCTTTCGATGCGCCAGTTTTCCGAGGCCCCGACGATCATCTTGTCAAGTTGGTCCCGGTGAGCATAAACGCCGTTCAGGAGCCGCTCGGCAAATGGCCGAACGGCTTTGGCGAGATCGGGATTTTTAACATCCTCCCCCAATGCCAGTTCGTAGTACAAGTCGATGACCATATGAGGAGGCTGTCCGGTCATCTCCATCTGATAGAGCATCTGCAATGCGATCTCTCTTGATTTGCGCCGCTGGCCCATGAAATAACTCAATTCAAATCTACCGGAAAATCCGGCATGCTAAATGATGCAATTTTGGTGTTCAGGCGCAATCAGCAACAGAGATCACGCTGAAATCTGTTTTACAAGATTAGCCATCTCTATTGCGGCGAATGCTGCGTCCCAGCCTTTGTTGCCCGACTTTGCCCCCGCCCGCTCGATTGCTTGCTCCAGCGTGTCGGTGGTCAGTACCCCGAAGCTTATTGGCACACCGGCTTCCATGGCCACATGGGCGATGCCTTTAGATACTTCGGCCGCAACGTAATCAAAATGAGGCGTTCCTCCCCTGATCACAGCGCCCAGACAAATGACGGCATCATATTTTCCGCTTTCCGCTACTTTTTTGGCAATCAAAGGTATTTCGAACGCGCCAGGGACCTTGAAGATATCAAGGTTTTGCTCGTCAGCGCCGTTCCTTTTCAGCGCATCGATCGCACCACCCAGAAGCCTGTCTCCAATAAAATCATTGAACCGGCTGACGATGATTCCAAACTTGAGGCCCTTGGCCAGCAACTTTCCTTCGAAGACTCTCATGAAGCTTCCCCCTCCACGGATACGCAGCTCAAAATATGGCCCATCTTGATGCACTTTGTGTTCAGATACTCGCGATTGCACTCGTTTGGCGAGACCTCGAGCGGCACTCTTTCGGTTACGGTGATGCCATAACCCTGAAGCCCCACAATCTTGGTGGGATTGTTTGTCATAAGCTTCATTTTTTTTACGCCGAGGTCAACAAGCATTTGTGCGCCTATTCCATAATCTCGCAAATCGGCCTCAAAGCCGAGCGCTTCATTTGCTTCGACCGTGTCATAGCCTTTTTCCTGAAGAGCGTAGGCCCTGATCTTGTTTACGATGCCTATTCCGCGCCCTTCATGGTTCCTCATGTAGAGCAGCACCCCTTTTCCCACGCGCCCAATCTGAGTCAAAGCCGCCCGGAGCTGTCCGCCGCAATCGCACCGCAGCGAACCGAAGACATCGCCGGTGAGGCACTCCGAATGAACTCGAACCAGCACATCGTCTTCAGGATGAATGTCGCCTTTGACCAGCGCCAGATGACAATATTCGTCTATATCGTTGGTGTAGGCAATGACACTGAATTCCCCTCCGAACGATATCGGCAGCTTGGCCGTAGCAGCCCTGTGGACGAACAGTTCGGTCTGCATTCTATACTGGATAAGGCTGGCGATGGTGACAATCTTCAGTCCGTGTTCACTTGCGAATATCTCCAGGTCGGGCATTCGCGACATTGTGCCGTCTTCGTTCATCACCTCGCAGATAACCCCGGCCGGCTTCATTCCGGCTATCCTGGCAAGATCGACCGACCCCTCGGTCTGTCCGGTCCTGACCAGGACCCCGCCCTTTTTGGCGCGAAGCGGAAAAACGTGACCGGGACTTACAAGGTCTTCAGCAGTCACATCGTCTGAGATGGCGGTCAGGATTGTTTGTGCCCTGTCCGCTGCGCTGATGCCTGTAGTCACCCCTTTTCGCGCTTCGATGGATATGGTGAAAGCGGTTTGAAAAGGCGATTTGTTCTTGGTGACCATCATCGGGAGTTCAAGCCGGTCCACCAATTCAGGCGCAAGCGAAAGACAAATCAGGCCCCGCCCATATTTCGCCATGAAGTTAATGGCTTCCGGTGTTGTTTTCTCTGCCGAAATGAACAGATCTCCCTCATTTTCGCGATCTTCGTCATCCACCAAAATGATGGGCCTGCCAAGCCTTATATCTTCAAGCGCCTCGGGGATTGTTGCCAGCGACATCGTGTATTCTCCTCGTAAGATAGACTTATATACCCTATATAAAATAATCTCTTCAAGTTCGGAGGCGAGTCGCCCGGTCTGCTCACGCGAACCCGTGTTGTTTCAAAAATTCAAGATCCAAATTTTTGTCCCCGCCCTCTTTCCCAGATGAGCTTTCCCGGCAACGAACAAGATTTTCCACGTATTTTCCAATCAGGTCGGTCTCTATATTTACCTCATCGCCTGGTTTAAGGCTGCTGAGCGTGGTCGCAGAAGCAGTATGAGGAACGACATTGACATCGAAACCGGAAATGGAAACCCCGTTGACGGTTAGACTTATCCCATTTACAGCAATGGAGCCCTTCTCGATAACGTATCTCATAATTTGCCGGGAGGCATCAAAAAAGAGGCGCAACGACCGGCCCTCCAACTTGCGGCCTTTGAGCACGGCTATTCCATCGACATGTCCCGTCACAAGATGGCCGCCCAGACGCTCACCCAGCCGAAGCGCCCTCTCCAGATTCATCCTGCTCCCCGGACCTTTACGGCCAAGAGTCGTGCGGCTCAGTGTCTCGGTGGAAACATCGGCGGTAAAAAGGTCCGGTTGAGTATCAATAACTGTAAGACAGGCGCCGTCAACGGAAATACTCTCCCCCAAAACGGCAGGACCCATTTGGAAATCGGGCCGGATAATCATCCTGGCGTCCTGTCCATGACGCTCCGTTTGCAGCAGCGTCCCAGTTCCTTCGATAAGACCGGTAAACATTATTCTTCAGCCTTAGTAGAGCTGCTCGTGAAATCTGCCGCGGACAAGCAGGTCCTCTCCCAGTTTTGCGGCATCGATGTCCCAGGCCCGAACGCAATCGGCTATTTTCATCCTCGGGCGTCCGCTCAGCATCGAGACTCCACCGGGATCGGCAAGGATTTTCGGGGCATAGAAAAAATAGAATTCATCGGCAAATCCGCTTTCAATGAAAGACCCCAAAACATGCCCGCCACCTTCCACAAGAATACTGGTAATATTCATTTGGCCCAGTTCTTTCAGCAGACAAGACAAATCCAATCCGAAATCCGCCGGCTGGACCCTTATCACCCGCGCGCCGGCGCTAATCAGAGCAGCCTCCCTGGAGGCCGGAGCATCCAGGCGGCAGGCAATCCAAACCGGCGCCAGCGACACCGTACGGACCAGTTGGGAATCCAGCGAGAGTTTAAGCTCGCTATCGAGAACGATCCGAACCGGTTGACGGCAGCCTTTTTTCCCTTCAAGACGCACGCTCAGAAGAGGGTCATCGGCAATCGCCGTTCCAATACCGACGAGCACAGCGTCCGCATGAAAACGAATTCGGTGCGCAACCTTCCGGGACAGTTCGCTCGTAATCCACTTGGAATCACCTGCCGAAGTTGCGATGAAGCCGTCCAGCGTCGCAGCGGCTTTCAGCATAACATATGGAAACCCGGTAGTTACGTATTTTATGAAAGATTGATTCAGCACTCTGCACTCCGGCTCCAGAATGCCGCCTTTGACCTCGATCCCGGCTTTCCTCAATTGCTCTGCCCCCCCGCCCGTAACACCGGGGTTTGGATCGCTCATTCCGAACACGACCCGTGCAATGCCGGCATCAACAACAGCTTTCGTACACGGAGGGGTCCGGCCGTAGTGGTTGCATGGCTCAAGAGTCACATACAGGGTAGCGCCAGGGGCGGCAGCACCGGCGTCTGCTATTGCATTCACTTCCGCATGAGGACCACCGGGCGCCTGATGATATCCCTTGCCTGCAACCGCGCCGTCTCTTACAACAACCGCTCCTACCAAAGGGTTGGGACTGGTCATACCGGCCCCGCGCGCTGCCAGGCGCAACGCCTTTTTCATAAACTGCACATCAGGGTCTGTTTGAATCATATTTCCTTTTCGTGCAGAGAAAAATCGGAACAAAATTCGGCAACCTCACCGGCCAGCGACTTCAGCCTCAGGTCATCGCACACGGACTCAAGGGCCCGGTGCATGAGACTGCCGATTATTTCCATGTGCTCCGGCCCCATTCCACGCGTCGTTACTGCCGGAGTGCCCACTCTGATCCCGCTGGTAACACTGGGTTTGAGCATATCGAAAGGTATAGAGTTCTTGTTCACAGTAATTCCGGCCTTGTCCAGGGTATCCTCGGCGATCTTACCCGTTAATCCTTTCGGGCTCAGATCCACAAGCATCATATGATTGTCCGTACCCCCGGAAACAAGCCGGTAGCCATGTCCGGACAAGACCTCGGCAAGCCGCCTGGCGTTGGCAACCACACGCTCCTGATATAGTCTGAACTCGGGCTGAAGGGCCTCCTTAAATGCTACGGCCTTGGCGGCAATTACATGCATGAGCGGGCCCCCCTGAATTCCCGGAAAGATGTGGCTGTCAAGCATCTTACCGTACTGTGCATGAGACAGAATCAATCCCCCGCGCGGTCCTCTCAAGGTCTTATGGGTTGTGGAAGTTACAAAATCGGAATACGGCACGGGATTCGGATGAAGACCCGCGCTCACCAGACCGGCGATGTGGGCCATATCCACCATAAGATAAGCGCTGACGCCCTTTGCAATCTGGTGAAAACGCTCGAAATCAATAATTCTCGGGTATGCGCTGGCCCCTGCTATTATGAGCTTGGGCCGTTCCTCCCTGGCTATTCTATCAATCTGGTCGTAATCGATCTCCTCGGTGTCTTGCCTCACTCCATAGGAGACGACCCGGAAAAGACGTCCGGAAAAACTAACCGGACTTCCGTGAGTGAGATGCCCCCCCTGGCGTAAATCCATTCCCAGTATGGTATCACCCGGTTTGAGCGCGGCGAAGAGCACGGCCATATTGGCCTGAGAGCCCGAATGGGGCTGAACGTTAACATACTCGGCATGGAAGAGCATTTTTGCACGGTCCTGCGCCAGCCTTTCCGCAACATCGACATGCTGACAACCGCCATAGTACCTTTTGCCGGGGTAGCCTTCAGCGTATTTGTTTGTCAGAACGGACCCCTGCGCTTCACGTACCGCTCTGCTGACAAAATTTTCCGATGCGATCAGCTCCAGGCGCCCCTTCTGGCGTTTTTCCTCTTCCTCAATGACCTCGGCTATTTCAGGATCGATCTGTTGCAAATACGACATAACTTAACCTCTTGAAACAAAACACGTGGAAGCACTCTTCCCCTATGAAATTTCACCCCCATACCCGTCCATGCGCCCGTACGAGCAACGCTGTAAACTATCCATAATAGCCCAATGGATCGAATTTAGCCACAGATATTGAGGGATTCAGGGATTCAGAGATTGAGAAATTCAGGGATTGAGCGATTGAGGAAACTGGGCTAGTGTTGCCGCACAGCCGGTCCCGCGTGTTGGGGCCTTAAACGAAAAAGACGAAAACTTTTGTCTATCCGAACGGACAAGAGGGAATATGAAGAAGCTCGAATTTAATTACCACGTCAGAAAGAGTGCCAGGAGAAAGACACTTGCAATCACCGTCCATCCCGACAATCGCGTCATTGTAGCTGCACCCGCCACTTACCCGCAAAAAGACATCCAAGAGTTCGTTCAAAAAAAGTCGGACTGGGTTCGAAAGATCATTGCAGCCAACCTGCAAAGAGTACAGCAAGTTCAGGTAAAACGATTCGAAACAGGAGAGGAAATTCTTTACCTGGGCAAAAAATATATATTGAGGGTCCAATGGGGACTTTCTCCGCGCGTCACCCTGGAAGACGGCCATATTTGCGTGCGGCTGCCGGCCCAAGGCACTGCATCCGAGCCTTCACAGGTAAAGAGATATCTGCTCGAATGGTATCTGGCGCGCGCCCTTGCCAGGGTAAAGGAAAAGATCCCGCTCTACGCACGCAGGATAGGTGTAAATCCTGGTTTCGTGGCCATCAAATCAATGAAATCGCGGTGGGGAAGCTGCTCTATCCACGGGCGGATCAGTCTGGCCTGGAATATCATAATGGCGCCCGAACAGATTCTCGACTATCTCATAGTTCACGAACTCTGCCACATGGTTCACCACAACCACTCAGCAGAATACTGGGGGCTTGTCGAATCGATCATCCCCGACCACCGGGAGAGGCGAAAATGGCTGAGGAAAAATGGGCACTGCCTCTCATTTTGAGTGTGAAAATGAGCTATGTTATAGTAGAGACTGGTCAGGATACTGGAAGCACTTGAAGCAGGAGAACATATTATGGAAGCAATCCGTATCTCCAAGATCCTGGAAAAGGACGGTGAAATCAAAGTAACCGGGCTTCCTTCAAACAGGGTCAGAAGGTCGAGCTGATTTTACTGGGTGAGTCAAAACAGAAAGCCACCCGCACCCGGCGGCTGACTTCAAGGGAATTGCTAAGCTCCGGTCTGGTAGGTATCTGGAAGAATCGTACGGATATTACCGACAACGCTTCGTATGCCCGGCAGCTTCGCAACGAAGCGCAGAATCGTTCGGATCAAAGATGATCCTCATTGATACCGATATCATGGTCGACATTCTCAGGGGATATACGCCTGCAATCGAATGCCTTACTTCCCTGGGAGATGAAGAGATCCTGTTGCCCGGCTTTGTAGTGATGGCGTTGATTCAGGGGTGTCGGAACAAGATCGAGCAGGAGAAGGTTCAAAGAGTTATAGAGGATTATGAAGTAACGTGGCCGTCGGCTACAGCATGCAATGAAGCCCTTTCCGAGTTTGCCCAATTCCGTCTAAGCCATGGGATAGGAATCATTGATATACTGATCGGACAGATGGCGGTGGAGCTTGATATCCCTCTATCTGCTTTCAATCAGAAACATTATGCACCGGTTCCGAACTTGCTCACTCTGCAACCATATGTGAAATAACGCTGAAATTATATCGAATGCGCTTGTTATGCCTTTTTTTTATCTATTTGCGCTTTTTTCCGCATTGAATTGATGATCAAACCCACGACTGCTCCCAGCCCTCCTCCTATCACGGCGCCGATGAAGCCTCCTGGAACCACCCCTGTGGTGATACTTAAAAGACAAACCACAGCGGCGCCGCCGACCGCGCATCTGCTGATAATTATTTGGGGTGCAGTCGCTTTTTGTTCGGCGTGGTCCTCATTTTGTGAAGGCGGCGAAATTGGCTGCGATCCTTGTCGGTTTTCCGGCTTATCGTTCATTCTCATCTCCGTTTTTGACCTAATGATGTTGCCCGTGCCACCCGCTGTCACCCATGGATTTGGGTTCAGAGTGTCCCATGGCGACATCAGATACTAATTCTTAATTGATCGTTTCATAGCCTGCCTGATCGAGGGTAGCCTCTATTTGGCTTATATGCTCAAAATTGCGCGTCTCTATCTCAAGTTCCACCAGCGTCTGATGAATAGACAGGTCAGCCCCGCCCCGGTTGTGGTATATCTGAAGCACGTTTGCTTTCGCGTCCGCGATTATGCCAAGCAGCTTCCTCAGGGCGCCCGGAATGTCGTCGAGCCGAACACTGAACCTCATTATGCGTCCGTTGCGCGACATACCCTTGCGAATAACCCTGTCCAGAAGAGAAATATCAATATTCCCCCCGCTTATAACCAATACTGCCTTTGAGTCAGGAGGGCCCTTGACGGCCCCGCTCAAAACAGCGGCCGCACAAACGGCCCCTGCCCCTTCGGCAAGTATTTTTTTCCGCTCCAGGAGCATTATTACCGCTTCGGCGATCCGGTCTTCATCAACCAGGACAATCTGATCGACCTTTTTACTGATTATATCAAAAGGAAATCCTCCGATCCGCTTGACAGTAATTCCGTCGGCAATAGAGCGGAACGCCTCCACAGTGATTCTTTTGCCCGCTTCGACCGCTTTGAGGGCTGAAGGACAGGCCCCGGCCTGAACCCCGATGATCCGAATACCAGGCTTAATCGACTTGGCCGCAACTGAAATCCCCGACACCAATCCTCCACCGCCGACCGGTACCGCTATTAAGTCGGCATCCGGCAGCTGTTCCATAATTTCCAGGCCGATGCTCCCCTGTCCCGCAATTATCGCTGGATCGTCAAATGGATGGATAAAGGTTTTGCCGTCCTTTGCCAGTTCCAGAGCTCTTTTAATGGCATCGTCGAGGCTCTGTCCTTCGAGTATGACTTCCCCGCCATACCCCCGTGTTGCCTCCTGCTTTGAAATCGAAGCCCATTCAGGCATGACGATGGTGGATGGCAATCCGGCCCTGCTCGCAGCCAGAGCGACACCCTGGGCATGATTGCCGGCCGATGCCGCAACAACCCCTTTGTTCCCGATCCGGTCAAGTTCTTTCAGGATCTTGTAGGTTGCGCCCCGAATCTTGAACGACCCGGTCGCCTGGAGATTCTCCAATTTCAGATATACTTCGAACCCGGCAAGTCTGCTGAACGTGGGAGAGTATACAAGAGGAGTACGGATTACGCGGCTAGCGATGACACCGGCCGCCTTTCTAATTTCGGCAGCCGAAATCGAAGGAGTTTTTAGTTTTGAGTTTTGAGTTTTTAGTTGACCCAAAGCTATTGAGCGCCTCCGAAATTTTGCGCGTTGAATTATTACTCAAAACCAACAACTAAAGACTACGAATTGACACGTTTTTTAGGCAGGATAAAGACAAAATCGGAGCCGTCGTCTCTTGATTCATACCACATATCGCCTTCATGTTTACGGATAATTTCCCGTATCAAATAGAGCCCCATGCCAAACCCATCCTTTGTCTCGGCGACATCGTCGATATGAGCAAACTTGGTAAAAAGCTTGCTCCTGCATTCCTCCGGAACAGGATTGCCGCTATTGTAGACGTTCAGGCGATAGAATGAGTCGTGGTCTTCGAACCCGAAAGCTATCCTACAGCCTTTCCCACCGTATTTTATAGCGTTTTTGAACAGATTTCTGAACACGGCTTTAAGCCACACCATATCGGCGCCAATCGGGATAGTCCCGGCTGGAATTGCTCCGAGCCGGTTGTCGATAACTATTTGCCGTTCCTCAATGTCGTCTGACACCTCATCAAGCACCGCGTCTACTATATCCTGCCGCAGGTCTATCACATCCCTTTTTTTGAGAAGCTCACTCTCGACTGAATGTGCGCTCCCCAAACAGTCCTGCGCTATGCCTATCAGGTTGCCAACCCGTCCCATCAGATCTGAAACCGTGTTCCACACCGATTCATCCATACGGCCGAAGGAACCGCGCAAAAGCAACTTAAGAGTGGCGGCAATGGATACAAGAGGTCCCCGGATATCATGAGACATAATCATGAGCATGTTAAGTATGTGCTGGTTGAGCTCCCGAATGCGCCGCTCCGATTCCGAAAGCTTCCGGTTCTGTCTTTCGGCCTTCAGATACGACTCCTGGAGTTCTTTCAGCCAGGATATGTCTCTTAGTGCTCCCTCCCAGGATACGACGCCGTCTTCCTCCAACGCCAATGTTGCCGTTATGGATCCGCTAAAGACGGTCCCATCCTTCTTTTTCAACTCTACTTCATACTCTTTGACAACCCCCTCCGATTGGAGTTTCTGTTCAAACTGAGACCCATCGCCGGGATTTGAAAAAAGAGAGCACACATTCTCCAACCCGAGAAGTTCCTCTTTGCTGCAATAGCCGAAAAGTTCCACTCCCGCCTGATTCACATCCATCAGTTTTCCACGCCCGCTCGATACAAGGCGCACGTCACCAGCCGCATCAAAAAAGCGCTTATACATCATCGCGACACTCTTTTGTGGGGGCAACCAGCCATCCTTGAATTCCTGCTCCAGCCGATGAGAGATTCAAAATCAAACACCTGTGTACTGAGATTAAAATGGAAACTGACAGCATTTTATCTGTTTTTAGATACAATCAAAGAGAAAAGGTCAAAATGCTATTAAAATCATGCAATTACCAATCAGTCGACCAAACCCGGTTCAACCTCCCGGGCGGGGTTTAAACCCGGAAGGTCGGGATCAAACCTGTACTGGTCCTCAGCCCACGTTCCCAACCTTAGAGACTCGAGTATTCTGGTTGCCTTCTCTTCGACTTCCGGTATTGTGTGTACAATCGCCCTCAAAGATTTGAGCACCCTCAGCATCTGTTCCTTGTGTGAAACCGGCAGGGCAGGATTTTCAACCAAATTAATTACTTCATCCAACTGGAAAAGGTTGCCGGTTGTAATCTGCACGTAGGCGAGTTTGGACCACTGTCCCATAAGCTCGGCCGGCAAGCCGTTTGCCGTCGAGAAATCATAATTCATGCCAGTGGACAATGAATTTTCAAGGCGCTCCAAAAGAGACCTGATTTCCGCAGGGTCCCAAAGGCTGCTTCCCGATAGAAGTTTTTCCCACTTTGGACTAATCTTGTTTTTGACCCACTCACGCTCCTGGTGAGGAGAAAGATATAGTTTCGCCAGTTCTTTTTGATCGGCCAGCAGCCTCTGGCCGATAACAAACAGCTCCCCTGATGCCGGCAATTGGGGGATTCTTTCTCTTAATTCACCGATTAGCGCATTGAGAATGGGTCCTTTCCATTCGAGTCCGGGAGCTTTCGTTTGCAGCAACTCTTCCCACCTCTGCCGAAGAATTCCGATCTCAGCATTTATGGCCGAGAAGACAAACCCGAGTTTGACCAATGTGTTCCTGAGTTCGTGAGCCAGAATTTCACTTGTCTGTAAACGCTGGCGGGCAAATTCCTTGCTCGCCTGGAAAAGTCTTTCCCTGAACCATAAAGTGAGCAGTTCCGAGCCAAGGCTTTGGGATAAATCGCGCACGATCCTTGTCGAACGATCCCCTTGTTTCAACGTCCCCGGCATAAAGTGTATCTTTATTACGGCAGCAACAACATTTTCACTGTCCTGCCAGATCGGTTGCCCCCGCCAATCANGATCGGTTGCCCCCGCCAATCGACGGGATACGGGAGCTTTTCGCTTGGAAGTCCGTAGAGGTTCCTCTTGCGGACCAGCACGGGTTCCATGTGAAATTCGTCCTCAAGCTCCCCGGAAAGCTGCTTTCTCACACTGCGGGAATCCTGCATCGGATTATCCGCCGTCCAGCTCGTCTGCTTTTCGACGCACCACCCCATCGCTTCGAGTGGCCGGCCAGGCTCATCTCTATAATGCTCCCACATTTTTCCGGGAGGATTATATTCCGAGTCAGCGGGCAACCCCCACTCCAACTCATCAGAACCATGTTTTTTCATGCCCGAAAGTATGCGCATGGCGCTCAGCTCAGGCATCAGCCCGATCTTATAAATCGTACCCTTCGTCGCATGGTCAAGACATGAAAGAACTGTCTTTATCATGGTACGGCAGGTTGCAACGAGCAAATTGTCGGTATTTTCCATACGTTCTCCAGCAAACAGGTCTACTGAGAGACAGAAGTGCGGGACCAAGCGGACTTGCAACGGATATCCCCAGCTTGCCCCGCACAGATATTAATGCACAATACCCCACATATCAACTTTATCGTAAAAAGCGAGCAATCACTTTAGGTAAATTCCACCGCAGAGACCCCGGATCAAGTCCGGAGCAGGCTACAGAGATTGCCCTCATGCAAGCACTATTAAACTTTGGTTTAAGCTGATACCACAGTATACTACGCCTTGAAACGAAAGGAGAATTCGATATGAAAAAGAAACTCTCTGTTGTCGCGCTCCTTGTCATTGTGTTGCTGGCGATTCCCTATTTCCTGTTTCCCGAGTTTTTGTTCAACCTGGCCCGGGAGGCCAACTGGCATTCCGCCGGTCTCGTAAAAAAGGAGGTCCGGGTCGACAGTGACCGGATCGTCTACTTGGAAGGCGGTCAGGGGGAGACTGTGTTACTCCTGCACGGATACACCGCCAACAAGGACAACTGGCCGTATTTCGCCAAACGGCTGACCCGGGACTATCATGTCGTCATCCCCGATCTGGCCGGTTTCGGCGAAAGCACGAAACGGTTGGACGCGAATTACAACATAGACAGCCAGGTGAAGCGTCTCGACCGGTTCGCCGAGGTCTTGCAACTGGGAAAGTTCCATCTGGCGGGAAACTCTATGGGGGGAGCGATTGCAGCCGTCTATGCAGCAAGGTTTCCTCAGAAAATATCGACCTTGGCCCTCCTCGCCCCCTATGGGCTCAGGACGGCGAAAAAGTCCGACTTCGAGCGACAGATGGAAAAGGGGGTCAATCTTTTAATCGTAACCAGCCCTGACGACTTTGAAAAGATGCTCCCATATATTTTTGTTAAGTCCCCGCCGATGCCCGGCGCGTTCAAGAAGGTGCTGGCAGCCCAGGCCATGGCCGCAAGAGAGTTCAACGCAAAAATCGGCAAAGACCTGTCCGACGAAAGACTGGCCCTGGAACAATTCCTGCCCTTGATCCAGGCGCCGGTATGCATCATCTGGGGGGATCAGGACAGACTTCTCGATGTGTCCGGTGCATCGATTCTGGAAAAAGGCCTTAAGAACCACCAGACCGTCATCATGAAAGATACGGGACATCTGCCCATGATGGAAAAACCGGCGGAAACGGCAGCGGCGTACAAGAACTTTCTGAAAAATCAACGGAGCATGTGATGCGAAGGAAGCTGTCAATCGGGGAACTAAGAATAAACTTTGCCCTGATTCTTTTGGGAGGATTTCTCTGCCAGGGTTTTTCTATAGCAGCCGGTTCGGAGCCGGCCCGGAATGCGGGCCAGATAGAGTCTGTGGTTATCCACGTCGATGAATGGGCCGTTTATGCACCCAATCTGATTTTCTATTTTGATACACAAATGGATAAAAGAAAAATAGAGACATTGAAAAGGACGGCCAACCAGTTGCGAAATAAGAAGGCACTGATCACTTACTCCTCGAATGGAGGCCCCGGCGAGGACAAACATATCCTGCTCTCGGATATTGTTGCTGCCGGAGAGAAGCCCACTCCGGAGAAACCGGTGCGCGAAGCGGTTATGCCGTCCGGTGAGGCGCATGGGGAACCGGTCCGAACGCTTTCAGAAGAGCAAGTGTCCCTAACGGAGAATATCCCTGATAAACCGGCCCCGAAGCAACCTGCTCCCCGGGAGGTAAAGCAGAGCCCGAAAAGCGGACAGTCCGATCCAATTACAAGAGAGGAAATAAGCGCATTCGTACGCCGTCTCCTTTACCTGAACGGAACGAAAGACCTGGCAGCCGTAGCGCCATTTTACGCCGACAAAGTTGATTACTATGACCGGGGCATTGTCAGCAGAGATAACGTCCTCCGCGACTTGAAGTATTATTACCGAAACTGGGCTCAGATAGATACACGGATGGACGGAGACGTTGTAATGACCGGCTTCGAACCCGAAGTAAGAATCGTGAAATTCATATCCTCCTTTTCAGTTAAAAACGAAAAGAAATCAATAGCCGGAAAGACTGAGAACATCTGGACGATTCAGAGAATAAACGGTGAGTTGAGGCTGATTGACGTAAAACAGAAGATACTTACGAACTGAGGATGGAGGACCGGGGGCCGTCCTCCGTCCTCAGCTCCGTCCTAGCTCCTACGAGGTCGAAAGGAAATGACTATGGAATTGTGGAAAAAAGTCACTTTTATGCCACTCCATGTCTTTGTCATTGTTCTTTCTCTCCTGCTATTCAGTTATGCAGATCAAGCAACCAACCCAAATGGACCTGAAACGATTACGGTTGTCTCAGACGATAATTATCCACCTTATATTTTTCGTGACTCAGGAGGTAAACTACAGGGCATCATAATAGACCAGTGGAACTTGTGGGAAAAGAAGACGGGAATAAGAATCAACATCATCGGGATGGATTGGGGGAAGGCTCAGAAGTTCATGGCCGATGGAAAGGCAGATGTGATTGATACAATATTCTATACCGAGGAGCGTGCAAAAATATATGACTTTACAAAACCATATGTGACAATAAAAGTTCCAGTGTTTTTCCACAAAAATATTAGTGGCATCGATGGCCCTGATTCGCTGCAAGGTTTTACCGTAGGGGTCAAGGAAGGTGACGCCTGCATAGAAATTCTGAAAAGGCATGCCATTACCACTCTACAAGTATATAGTAGCTATGAAGAAATAATAAAGGCTGCTGTTGCTCAAAAGATCAGGATCTTTTGCGTAGATGAGCCACCTGCGCTCTATTATCTGTATAAGATGAATATAGAAAACGAGTATCGACGTTCTGCGCCGCTTTATACCGGTGAATTTCACCGAGCCGTCAAAAAGGGCAACCACGATCTTCTTAACGTGATTGAAGTTGGTTTTTCCAAAATATCCGGGAATGAGTATGCGGAGATTGATAAAAGATGGATGGGGTCTATTGTGGGAATCAATCCAGCCTATTTGCGGTATATCCCCTATTCATCGCTGGGAGCAGCCCTCCTGACTATCATTCTAATACTTTGGAACTATACCCTTCGCAAAAGGGTGTTTCTGAAAACTTCAGAACTCCAACTTACATTGGGAGCATTAAAGGAAAGTGAAGAGAAATACCGGGAGTTGGTTCAAAATGCCAACAGCATTATCCTCAGGATGGACAATGTTGGTAATGTGACCTTCATCAATGAATTCGCACAGCATTTCTTTGGCTACAGTGAAGTGGAAATAGTCGGCCGCAATGTCGTAGGTACAATTGTCCCCGAACTGGAGTCTACGGGGCGAGATCTGAAGCAGATGATTAAAGACATTGGACTTCATCCGGATCGATATCTCAACAACGTCAACGAAAACGTGCGCCGCAGCGGAGAGAGAGTCTGGGTCGCCTGGACCAACAGGCCGATCCTTCACGAGAATGGCCGGATTGTGGCAATTCTATGTGTTGGCAACGACATTACCGAACGGAAGCGGCTGGAGTCGCTACTCGACCAAAGCCGCCGAGAGTGGGAAGACATCTTCCAGGCTATCGGGCACCCAACAATGATACTCGATCGAGAGCACAACATTGTGCAAGCCAATCAGGCAGTATTGGCGGCGACAGGCAAGTCCGAAGACGAGGTCCTGGGGAAGAAATGCTTCGACATTTTCCATGCTGCTCACGCTCCCCCCCACTCCTGCCCAATGGAAAGACTTCTGGGCAACGGAAGCCTGCAAACAGTTGAAATGGAGATGGAGGCTCTTGGAGGTGTATTTCTGGTTTCCTGCACACCCGTGGTGGACAATAGAGGATATACCAAAGAAATTATACACATAGCCACAGATATTACCGAGCGCAAGCGTATAGAGGACGAGCTGCGGAGATCGCAACGGCAATTGGCTGACATCATTGAATTCATCCCGGATGCGACATTTGTCATCA
>OMOE01000174.1:0-16315 GCA_900290365.1 Syntrophobacter sp. SbD1
TGAAGTTTCATTCTCGTTCAAACGGCGTCTGCGGACGTAGCGGCTCCGCTGGATTCCGGCTCAAAATCCCTGCCGGAATGACGAACACGGGGGGGGCACGCGTCTTTTCATGGTTTCTGGGTGTTCCATTGGGACGTGAAGAGCTGTCTCGAAAAGTCCGGTCATAACGCCAGGAGCGCGATCTGACCGCATGACCATTAACCGGACCTCTTGGCGCTGCGCGCCCCGGACCCTCACTACGTTTCGGGTCTCCCGCTAAACCCGCAGGCCGCGCGGGCGATGCTTCAAGTCCGCGCCCGATCTTTTGTGAGGGCGGATAACGAGTTATCCGGGCCACCCACTGCAAAATCCCCCCTGCCCCCTTAGAAAAAAGGGGGGTGATTGGCGCATCCCTTTTCATGGCTTCAGGGTGTCCCAGGGTGACATGAACAACTGCTTCGAAAAGGCTCATGGGTTGCGCTTCGATCCACCCATCGGGCTATGGGCTCATTTTTTGGGCACAACATTTTGAAAGAAGGGCAGGCATCTGACCTCCATCCGTGTCCATCTGTGTCAATCCGTGTCAAAAGGTCTTTGGTTGCGGTTCCGGCAAGTGAAGCAAACAGTGACGCTCAACCTGAGAAATTGACTCCGGCATGTAAAAAGGGCTATTAATTTTCCTTTCAGGAAAAGATTGTAAATGTTGCCGCCTCTTTCGGAGACTTTATGCTTTCGTTCGATACCTTCGCCAGGAAATGGAAAATCGACCCCGCACCTCTGTGCCCCGTCGTTGAGCGGTATCCCTTCAGGTTGAATCCTTATTTCGAGGGGCTTGTCCAGGAGACCGGGGACGCTGTATGGAAACAGGTTGTACCGGACGTAAGAGAGGTCCTGGACCCCTCCGGCTTCGAGGACCCTCTTTCTGAAGAGCGGCTGTCGCCCGTGCCAAACCTGGTCCATAGGTACCCGAACCGCGTTCTGTGGCTGGTGAGCGACCAGTGCGCCGTCCATTGCAGGTTCTGTACGCGAAAGCGAAGATGGCGGAGCGGGCCGCCTGCGGCCGAAAGTATGCCCGATCCGGCGCTTGCCCTTGACTACATCTCAAAACATAGACAAATCCAGGACGTGCTGCTTTCTGGGGGAGACCCTCTTTTGCTTGCCCCTGAGCATCTCAGGGAGATCCTGAGCAGGTTGCGCGAGATAAAGCACGTGCAGATAATCAGGATCGGGACCCGGGTCCCTTGCGCTCTTCCCGGCAGGATTACTCCGGAGCTTGCGGGCGTGCTCGCGGAGTTTCACCCGCTTTTCGTAAATATCCATTTCAACCACCCCGTTGAAATTACCGCCGAATCGCAGCGGGCCTGTTCGATACTGGCCAACGCAGGCATTGTCCTGGGCAGCCAGACGGTGCTTCTGCGAGGCGTAAACGATTCCGAAGAAATCCTGGCGAAACTGTTCCACAGGCTGCTGTGCGCTCGGGTTCGTCCCTATTACCTGATGCAGATGGACCTCACAGCGGGCACGGCACATTTCAGGACCCCCATCAGCACCGGCCTTCAGATTCTTCGCAAACTCCGAAACCGGATCTCCGGGCCGGCCATGCCCCATTTTGTCGTCGATCTGCCGGGGGGGCGAGGGAAGGCGCCGCTTCTGCCCAACATGATCCGGGAAATCGGAAGCGGGATGATGATAGTGCAAAATTACCTCGGAGAATTGTGCCGGTACCCGCTTTTAGAGGGAGAAGAAGAGGGGCTTCTAAGCGAAATCGGAAATTTTAGATTTTAGATTTTAGATTGGTAGGAATTTGAAGATTTTTGATTGTGGATTGTGGACTTGGCTGTGCAAATCTTAACAGGGTGATGAAAAAGTGCCCGCTGGTGGGAAAAGAACCCTAAAAAGACGGGTGATTTCGTCATTCCGGCGAAGGCCGGAATCCAGGACTTTTTCGAACTACTTGATTTTACGAACAAAACACTGGACCCCGGCCTTCGCCGGGGTGACGGTCCTACGAGGTTTTTACTGTGAAGTGGGAATTTCAATTCTTTTTCAGCACCCTGCTAAAATCTTCAATCTAAAATCTAAAATCCAGGGCTTTCTGCATTTCTTCGGGAACCGGGGCTTCGAAGGTGACAAGTTCTCCGGAAACGGGATGTTTCAGGGTCATGCGCCAGGCATGAAGGCATAGACGCTTGTCCGGTTTTGCGCCGTATGCGCGGTCGCCCAATACGGGATGTCCCGCCAGGGCAGCATGAATTCTTATCTGATGGGTTCTGCCTGTCAGAGGCAGGGCCAGGACGAGTGCTCGTTGCTCTTCCCGGTGCAACACCCGGAAAATGGTTTGAGCTTCTTTCCCCTGGCCTTTCTTTACTGCCGTGTATTTGCCCCCCGCTTTCCCAATATCAGAATCAGAGGTCCACGAGTCATCTTTGGGCGCGCCTTCGACCCAAGCGAGATATTCCTTCTTTACCCGTCTATCCCGGAAGGACCTGCCCAGGGGATCGTTTGCTTTCTTGTCGAGCGCAAAGAGCAAAACACCACTCGTTTCCCGGTCGAGCCTGTTGTGAATGGCCGCGTAAGGCTCGGAGGTCTGCTCGCCTGCCAGATGGCGCAGCAAAGCAGCGTAGACATTGTTGTAGGCATCATAAGGGACCTGCTGGCTTGGAACTCCCTCTTCCTTGTTGTATGCGAGAAGAAAGCGGTCGCGAAAAATTATTCGGGCAGGATCGATTTCGAAGAACTTCCGGATTCCATATTCAGGAAAGTTAACGGAAATTTCCTCTTCCCCGCTGAGATCTATCGAAGCATTGCGCTCCACCCGGCCGCGGACATAAACCGCTCCAAAGTCGATCAGGCCTGCCGCTTCCGCCCTGGTGATCCTGAGATAGCCGCAAACGGCTTCTTCCAGTCTTATCCCCTTGTCTTCCGGACGAGTCCGCCACCTGAAGGAATCCATTAAAAACCTTTAGACAGGAGGATTAACAGGATTAGAGCAATAGCAACTTTTCGATCCATATCGAAGGATTCAATCCTCATCGCCGCCCGGACCCGGATCGCCAATGCCGCCTCCTCCCTCTGCGTTGTCCTTTTCAGCCATGGCCTCATCCATCATGGCGTCGACGTCGAAGTCCTCGCCCACATCGTCTCCCATTTCCCGGCTCATGGACTTCATCCATTTCGCCATGCCCTTCGGATCGTTTTCATCAAGGCCTGAGAAACGCGACGGATCGGACAGGCGCTCCATTCTAGTCTCTTCGGACATGCGGACCCTGACTCGCGACGGAATTCGCTCAACCTCCAGGCTTCCGCAGTGATTGCATTCAACCGAGACCTCCTCGGAAGCCCGAAAGGTTATGATCTCGGATTTGCGATTGCATTTCCTGCATCTGTATTCGTAGATCGGCATTGAAATAGATCTCCCTAGATTATCACATATTTTTTGATAGCGTGGACCACTTCATCCGGATCGTCAAGAAGAGTAATCAAATCGAGGTCCTCCGGCGAAACGTATTTGCCTCGAAGAAGGGTGTCGCGAATCCAATCGAGGAGGCCCGTCCAGTATTGAGTTCCAACCAGGATCACCGGGAAGGGTTTTATGCGCTTGGTTTGAATGAGAGTTAGCGCCTCGAATATCTCATCCATTGTGCCAAAGCCTCCCGGCATCCCGATGTAGGCCTGTGCGTATTTGACAAACATTACTTTGCGGACGAAAAAGTACTGAAAATTGAGTCTGATCGTGGAATAAGGGTTCGGGCTCTGTTCCAGAGGAAGTTCAATATTGAGCCCAACCGATTTAGCCCCTCCTTCTTTTGCGCCCTTGTTGCCCGCCTCCATAACCCCGGGCCCTCCGCCAGTGATAACATGGTATCCGTGCGAAGCGAGTTTTTTGGCGATCTGGTACGTTTTTTCATAGGTTTCGTCACCGGGCAGTACTCGAGCCGATCCGAAAATAGTGACAGCCGGGTAAAGATCGTTCAGAGTTTCGAACCCATCGACTAACTCCGCAAGAATTTTGAAAAGACGCCAGGAGTTGTTGACAGTCATTGTGTCTATCAGGTACTGCTTGTCAGACATGTTGTTTCCCCGCTCCAAAAGTTGGAGTGTTCAAAAAGTGTAAGTTTTATTTGAAATAACCTGTTTTACCGGGTGCCAGGGATTATATTAGCGACTCGTAAATTGAACAAGAAAAGAGTTGAAGCGCATCAATAGTGCCGTTTAAGAGCCGACAAATAGGGTTGAACGCACAGTGCTTATGAGCTATTTTATCCTGGACTGAATTGCATTTTTAAAAAAGTTTTCAGCCGTTTGCTTTCCAATCGGGAAACAGGCCGTTGTATTGAGGAGGGTATCTATGGAGATGAAAGAATTTGCCAGGGCAGCCATTAAGAAGGTTGGACAAAAAGTTCGCGATGGCAGCCTGGATAAAGGCGAAGAAGGCTACGACGATCTGGAGGAAATGCTTCTCGATTGGATCTGGATCGAGCTGAAGGAGGAGTCTCCGGACAAGGACGCCGTCGTAAACATGGACCTTGACGATCTTTATGAACTAATTGAAAGTTCGGCCGATACCTATGAAGATTACCATATACTGCTGGAGTCCTTAAAGGCAGAGTAGCAGAGTTGAGGAGCAGGCCTTCCGCCAAAGAGCGCTCTTTCCGGGGCGCTTTTTTTATGCCACGAGCAGGAATAGCGGTTTATGAGAATTCTAAAATTACAGCCCGGGCGTGAGCGACGCATTATCAAAGGGCATCGCTGGGTATTTAGCAACGAGATAGCCGATCCGATCCGTGATTTTGAGCCCGGCAGCCTGGTCGAGGTCCTCACGGCAAAGGGTGTCTCGCTTGGAGCCGGCTATATCAACCCGGCATCCCTGATAGCCGTGCGCCTCGTTTGTCCCCCGGGCAAAAAACCCGATGAGGACTTTTTGCGGCAGACACTGCTGGAGGCTGCAAGGTTTCGCCAATTTGTTTACCCCGGCGCGGAAAGCTTTCGTCTCGTGTTTGGCGAATCGGACAGCCTTCCCGGCCTTGTGGCCGACAGGTACGGAGACGTTCTGGTCTACCAGGCAGGAACTCTTGGGGTGGCGCTGATGGAAGGGTTGATCAGGGAGTTGCTGGTCGATCTATTCAGGCCCGCCGCGCTGGTGTTCCGAAACGACTCACCATCTCGTGCGCTCGAAGGCCTGGGGATGGAAAAGGGAGTGGCTTACGGAAGTGTGGCCGGCGAAGTCCCGATCAGCATTGACGGCATCAAGTACCTGGTTGATGTGCTCGGGGGGCAGAAAACCGGCATGTATCTCGATCAGCGGGACAACAGAAGCGCCGCAAAGAAATGGATGAAAGGCAAAAGGGTCCTCGATCTTTTCTGCTACAACGGAGCATGGAGCCTTTCGGCGATTGCGGGAGGGGCAGCCGAAGCGATCGGGGTCGATCAGTCTGCTGATGCCGTCGAACTGGCGCGACGCAACGCGGAGGTCAATGGATTGGACGGCCGTGCATCATTTGTTGCCGCAGATGTTTTCGATTACCTGAAACGAACCCCCTGGGCATCTTTCGACGTAATAGTCCTGGACCCGCCCGCATTCGCCAAGACCAAACCGGCCCTGGCAGAAGCCACCAAGGGTTACATCGACCTTAACCGCCGGGCTCTTCTTGCCCTGAGACCAGGCGGAATCCTTATCACCTGTTCGTGTTCCTACCATATGAGCGAAGAACTTTTCCGCGAGGTCCTGATCAGCGCCGGGCAGGCAAGTGGAAGAAGGCTCCGCCTGCTCGAGGTTCGCGGCCAGGCGTTCGATCACCCGTCCCTTTTAGCCATGCCCGAGACTAAGTATTTGAAATGTTTCGTATTGGAGGCGGCGTAAAAAGCATCACCACAGAGGCACAGGGCACAGCGCGGCAGAGCCGCAACCAAAAAACTAATGACTTAGACAGGATTAACAGGATTCACAGGATTAAAAACGAAGAAATCTTGACAAAATTTCAAGCAACTCGATGTTGGTTTCACAGAGGGCATAGAGAAAACCAAAAATTCAACAAGTTCAGCAAGGCATCAGGTCTTAGAAAGAGCCAAGAATTAAGCTTTTTCATCACCTTGCTAAATTCTCTTACCCTTAGCTTTTTGTTAATCCTATCTAATAAGGCCTTTCTCCGTGTTCTCTGTGCCTGGTGGTGAACTGTTGCTTTTGTTCCGTTTCCCAAAGATCGCTGTCCCGATTCGCACGAGCGTCGCGCCTTCTTCTATTGCGACCTCGAAATCGCCGCTCATCCCCATTGAAAGCTCGGTCAGCCTTTCCGCCCTCGGGGATTTTTCCCTTAGCATGTCCAGTAATGTGCGCATCTTCCTGAAATAGGGCCTTGCCCGCTCCGGCTGGTCAAAAAAGGGCGGCAGGGCCATCAACCCTCGCACGTCCATCCAATCGAAACCGGACACAACCTCAAAGAAAGAATTCAGATCGTCCGGATGTACGCCGCTCTTGGACTCCTCACCCCCGATATTTACCTGGATCAGTACCGGGACCTTTCGTCCGGCGCTCTGTGCCCTGCGGTTGAGTTCGACTGCGAGGGTCTCGCGGTCCAGCGTCTCGATCCAGTCGCAGCACTCAATGGCGGTCCTGGCCTTATTTATCTGCAAGTGCCCTATGCAGTGCCAGGAAACAGGGAGTCCTGCCAGGGCCTCTATCTTTCTTTTCGCTTCCTGGATGTAATTTTCGCCCAGAATTTCTATACCGGCTTCGATGCCCTCGCGGATTGTCTCAACAGGGACAGTCTTGGTCACACCGACCAGTTTCACCCCCGCGGGGTCACGGCCGGAGCGCATACACGCGGCGCTGATTCGCTCCCGGATGGCAGCCAGATTAACGGCAACCTCGTTAGTTATCCCGGCAACTTTTCCCACTAGCCCCCTCCGACCAGCCTGATTATTTCGAATTCGTCTCCCGATTCGACGGGTTCACTTTCCATCATGCCCGGGAGTACAATTCTAAGATTACGCTCGACCGCAACTTTTTTCGGATCGATGTCAAGTGAGCGAAGGAGTTCGCCCAAAGTCGGCGGACCCAGGTATTGGCTGCTTTTACCGTTGATATTTATCTTCATTGCTCGAGGCCGATGCTGTTGACTGGAGATTCCTGGTGTTGCGGCGGGCCTACCGCCTTTTCTGGCCGCCGCCGAAGGCAGCGGCCAACCTGGCTGGCGGTCCCACCGCCCAAAAAGGCCTCATCCCAATCTTTCCAGACGGGTTCATAACCCTTTTGCCGGATGGCCTCGGCCACTGCTTCCGGGTTTCTGCAATCGGCTATTTCAAACTGAGCTTCGGCCTCTTCTCCCTGCGGGTGAGCGTAGCCGCCGGGGTCTGTTTTCGATCCGGCGCTCATCGATGTTATTCCAAGCGGGATGAGGTGATCTCGAAAATCAGCGGACTCCCTTGTTGACAGGGTGAAGCCGGTATCGGGCAAAAATAACCGCAAGGCGGTGAGTAATTGCACAAAATTGCGATCCGACACAGGATGAGGCACTTGAAAAAACCCCGCTGCCGGCCGCAGCCTCGGAAATGAGATGGAAACTTGTGATTGCCAGTATTTCCGCATGAGGTATTTTGCATGGAGCCCCATGTAGAAGGCTTCCGCTCGCCAGTTGCCAAGTCCGAGCAACGCGCCTAATCCGAGTCGCCGAAAACCGGCTTCGCCGCCCCTGTCCGGCGTTTCGATCCGCCAGCGGAAGTCTCTTTTCTTTCCGCCAAGATGGAACCGCCTGTAGAGTTCCTCGTCATAGGTTTCCTGGAACACTGTCAGGCCGTCCACACCACAAGCTGCCAGGACACGGTATTGCTCTACGCTCATAGGGTAAATTTCAACGGCAATCGACGAAAAAAGATCCCTGAGCAAACCGGTTATCCTGGTGAAGTAATCCAGGGACACCACTTCCGGGGCCTCACCGCTGACCAGCAGCAGGTGTCTGAATCCGAGCCGGTAAATGAATTCACCCTCGTCTCTGACCTGCTCGGGTGTAAGCGCCAGGCGCTTGACCGGATTCTTCGAATTGAAACCGCAGTAGGCGCAGCTATTAATGCAAAAGTTCGAAACGTATAGAGGCGCAAAAAGGGAAACGGTTTTCCCGAACCGCTGCTGCGTTATCAGGTGCGACTGCCGTGCCATTTCTTCAAGGCGACTTCCGGCAGCAGGCGAAAGCAGGCTTATGAAGTGGTTAAGCTCGATTCCGCCCGAGCGAGCCGCCTGGAGCGCCGAATCGACATCCGCAGCGGTGCAGGCGTCGATTCCTCTTTCAACCTCCGTCCAGTTCGTCCGCTTTATTTCGTCAAAAAAACTCATCGCTTATCATTGCCTCAAAAACCCGGTGAGTGGACTCGATGCCTCGGCCTCTTTGCCCGATCGGCCCAGGCCGGCCAGAAAAGCCTCCCGGCCGGCCTCCACACCTTTTCTGAAAGCGGCAGCCATTGCTGCCGGGTCCCCGGCCACGGCAATCGCCGTATTTACCAGCACGGCATCGGCCCCCATCTCGAGCGCCTCCGCAGCGTGGGATGGGGCGCCAAGTCCGGCGTCCACAACCACCGGAACATTTGCCCCTTCTATTATAATCTCGATTGCATCCCTTGTGCGTATTCCCCGGTTCGAGCCGATTGGCGAACCAAGCGGCATTACCGCCGCCACGCCAATATCTTCAAGACGTTTTGCCAGGATAGGGTCGGCGTTGATGTAAGGCAGGACTGTGAATCCTTCCTTTATCAGCACCTCCGCCGCTTTGAGCGTCTCGACCGGATCGGGTAAAAGATAGCGGGGATCGGGTGTTACCTCAAGCTTGATCCAGGGTTCGCATCCCGCTGCGCGGGCCAGTCTGGCAAGCCTGACGGCCTCGCCTGCGTCCCTTGCCCCCGAGGTGTTGGGCAAGAGCAGATATTTGCTCGTGTCTATAGCGCTCAAAATGCTGTCACGGGGGTTGTCCAGTTCGACCCGGCGCAAGGCTACCGTGACGATTTCCGCTCCGGAGGCTTCGATAGCCCTTTTCATTACTTCCGGGGAGGAGAACTTCCCGGTTCCCAAAAGGAGCCGGGAACGGAAGGCCCGTCCCGCAATGATTAGTGGTTTGTCCATCTTGATTCGACTCTCCAAAAAAAAGACCGCACCCTCAATACTGGGGGAAACGGTCTGGTAGCCGGCAATAAAACGTTAACCAAGCCATTTCCCTACGCTGGCATTGCCCAGATCAGGTGCAAGGGTTTTCTCTCAGTCCGGCGCTAGCCGAACACCCCTAACGGCTGTCAATAAAAATCTTACCGCTGTTCCGCCATATTGTCAAATAAATTGGGAATTTGAATCATCAGTCATCAGTCATCAGTCATCAGTCGTCAGCCGCCAGTCTTTCGTCTTCCGTCCTCAGCGCCGCCTCATGCGCACTGTGCACAGCGGCGTCGGCAAGAAGGTCTTCATATTTTCTCGTGATGAAATTCGATACGAACTTGGGGTTTTTTAGATACGGGAGACCCAACCGGATAAAGTCATCCTTCATCTTCTCTAAAAGTTTGTCGACCTCGGCGGGGACAATGAAGTTACGTATTTTAACGGCCTGAAACTCAACCGGGCCGGGGCCTGCAAGAGAAACGAACCGGCGAAGGGCCTCTGATGGGGTGGGGTACTTATTGAAATGATCCTCCGCTGGTTCCACGGGCACCCGAATCAGCAACTCAACCCGGCAGCGCCCGACAACCGGCGGCGTGGACCGGTCGATGAAATAGACGCTTAGTCCGTTTTCGAGGTCCAGGTGGCCGATGGTGCGCTCACGGGGCTCAATGTGTTCAAACTCCTGATATTCCGGCATTGGCTACTCCTTTAAAAAGAAAAGTACAAAAATAAGAGGGAAAAGGGAAGTCATCTTTAAAAAAGTGGCGATTGGAAGAAGATGCGCAGTGTTGACTCGGGAACGCTAAAAAGCTATTTATCTGCGTCTGGAAATTAACGGGCAAGGGATTAGACAAAAACGAGGTCGCCGGGAGAAATGAACGTCAGCAATAAATACATCGAGGTGAGGTGGCACGGACGTGGTGGTCAGGGCGCGGTTACAGCGGCTGAGATTCTGGCTCAAGCGGCCTTCTACGACGGATACAGGGGAGTAACGGCTGCTCCGTTCTTCGGGGCCGAAAGAAGAGGCGCTCCTGTCATCGCTACAAACAGGTTTGGACGGGAGCCGGTGAGGACCTTTTCACTGGTTCAAAAGCCGGCGGTGGTAGTGGTGCTTGACGAGACAATTCTGAGTGTGGTGAACATAGCCGCAGGCATACAACCAGACGGTATAGTTCTCGTTAACAGCACGAAATCACCGGATCGGATCGTTTTACCGTCCTGCCTGCGGGTTGCCGTAACCGACGCTACGCGGTGGGCCGCAAAAGCGGGCCTCATTATATCCGGGACGGTACTTTCAAATACGTCCATCCTGGGCGGCTTCGCAAAGGCTACCGGCCTCATTGGCATGGAGAGCATTGAAAAGGCCCTGAGAAGTCACTTTAAGGGAGAGGCGGCCGAAAGAAATGTGCTGGGCGCGCGGCTGGCCTTCGAGGGAACCGTTGTCTCCGGCAATTGCTGCGCTGAAGAGGAAAGATTACATGCGATATAGCAAAGCTCACGATGACCCATTTACGATGGCCAGATCAAAACTTTGCGAGGCCGAAGCGGGAAAGACCGGCGACTGGAGATCGTCTCGCCCCGAAATAGACCGCTCTAAATGCATTCCATCCAAAACAGGCAAAGAATCCTGTTTTCTCTGCTGGATGTTTTGTCCGGAGGGCATCGTCTCCAAGTCCATCCCAGTGAAGATCAACTATGATTACTGCAAGGGATGCGGCATCTGCGCGGAAGAGTGCCCTGCCAAAGCCATCCAAATGGTCGCGGAGCAAAGCGTGCACCACGGAGGCACAGAGGGCGCAGAGAAAAGGGAATGAGCATGCAGGGAAAACCTTAAGCCAACAAGGATCCGGCTTTTAGTTAATCCTGTAAATCCTGTTAATCCTGTCTAAAAAAGCTTTTCTGAAACGCAAAAACCGTCCGGTCAAAGTATTCATCCATATTTTCCAGGACCATGGCGAGTTTTGTGAAGCCGCCCGTTTCAAAACCCTTGCTCAATTCATCCCGGGACAGAGCGCCGCTCATGCACCACGCCCATGCGTCCGGCTCCGAGGCAAAATAGCCGGGTAGAATTCGATTTCTGCAAAGATCGGCGCCCGCCACGACCCCTCCCGGTTTGAGCACGCGGTAAAGCTCTGCGATAAGTTGGCCTTTTTCAGGAAAAAGATTGAAGACCCCATTTAGAATCACCCACTCGAAACTATCCGGCCTAAACGGAAGACAGTCCCCATCGGCGCATAAATAATCAAATCCGGGCCCCGGGGAAAACCGTTTTGCCAGATCTCTCAGCTTTATAAGGGCCGAGATCGCCGCGTCCAGGTTCACTATCGTAAGTTCGCCTCCGGTGCGCAACCTCAGGACAATTGAATCGACCCCCGACCCGCAGCCAAGGTTAAGGACCCTGTCGCCCGGTTTTGTATGCAGATAGGGGAGAACGTTTCCGCAGGGCAGGAATTCTTCCCATATCTCATCAGGAAGGCGGTCAATGAGGCCGTCAGGGTAACCGAACTCAACAGCCAGAGATTTTCCATTGATAACTCCGCTTACTTTGGAGCCCTTTTTCCCCTGGTGCAGCTGCTCGTAATAATTTCGGATATATTTCTTCATTGTGTCTTATTTTTTTCCGGTAGCTACTGCGAGTCGCCTATATTTGACATTTTGGCGAAGTTGGTCCATTTTGACCGGGTTATAATAACAATAATACGCTCAGTGTATCAAATGGAGGAATAAATGAAGATAGAGCAGATTCCGGTCGGTTCCATGCAAGTCTTCTGCTACCTTGTCTACGATGAGGATACTAAAGAAGGCATTCTGATCGATCCTGCCGGAAATGAAGATGATCTGATAAAGCATCTCGGGGCCAACGGCATAAAACTCCGATATATCGTAAACACTCACGGCCATGCCGACCATACGTGCGGGAATGAACGGATGCGCAAAGCGACCGGGGCAAGCGTGGTCATGCATGAAAGCGACGATCTTTTTTTTCAAAGGCCGGAGAACACGATGTTTGCCCGCTCCTTTGGTTTCCAGCCTTCCGGACCGGCCGATGTGCGCGTGCATGATGGAGATGAGCTTTCGTTCGGCAGCCTGAAGATGAAATTCTTTCACACTCCGGGGCACACCCCCGGGGCCTGCTGCATATTAGTAGAAGGAAACCTGTTCACAGGAGACACTCTTTTTGTGGGAGCGGTCGGGCGCACCGACCTCCCGGGAGGGTCCTTCAAGCAGCTTATCGAATCGATTCAAGGTCTTGTGAAAAAGCTCCCGCCGGATACCGTGGTATGGCCCGGACACGACTACGGAGACCTGCCCAGATCGACCTTGAAGCGTGAATCCGAGACAAACCCGTATATCGTGGAGTACATGAATCAATGAGGCGGTGGGACCGCCTGCCAGGATAGCCACTCAAACCTACGGCGGCGGCAAAATCCCCCTATTCACCTCGATCCCTAAATTTAAGGGAGGTCTATCTTGAAAGGCAAGAATTTGAAAAAGGGCCGTGATATCCCGCCCCCGAAAGGTAAGCTGGGAATTCTCATATCTGGTATCGGAGGCGCGGTCAGCACGACATTTATCGCGGGAGTCGAACTCGTAAGGCGAGGTCTTGCCGAGCCGGTCGGTTCTCTCACCCAACTCGGAACCATCAGACTGGGGAAGCGCTTCGAGCACAGAAGTCCCAAGATAAAGGATTTTGTTCCCCTGGCGGATTTGAATGACCTGGTATTCGGCGGCTGGGACATATACGAAGCCAACTGCTTTGAGGCTGCTCTTTATGCGCGCGTGCTAAATCGTGAACACCTCGACCCTGTCCGGGATTTCCTGAGCGAAATCCGGCCTATGAAAGCGGTTTTCGACCGCCGGTTTGTAAAAAACCTGGATGGAACTTACATAAAAAGCGGTTCTGGGTTGCGTGGCAAAGTCAATGAACTCAAGGCGGATATCGCGGAATTCAAGGCGCGAAACAGCCTCGACAGATGCGTCATGATCTGGTGTGGCAGCACTGAGGTGCATCTCAAACCTCTGGAAATCCACCGCTCTGTGGAGTCCCTCCAGAAGGCAATCGATGAGAACGACCCGAGCATTCCCCCGAGCATGCTTTATGCCCTGGCGGCCCTGGAAAGCGGAGTGCCCTTCATCAACGGCGCACCCAACCTCACGTTGGATGTTCCTGCTATGGTGGATCTGGCCGATTCCATGGGAGTGCCTGTAACGGGGAAGGATTTCAAGACCGGCCAGACGCTGATGAAAACGATCCTTGCGCCAGGCCTTAAATCCCGCATGCTGGGTCTGGAGGGTTGGTATTCGACAAATATCCTGGGAAACCGCGACGGCCTGGTCCTCGACGACCCCGAATCGTTCAAAACAAAAGAGGAGAGCAAACTCTCCGTTCTCGAGTACTTATTGCAGCCGCACCTCTATCCGGTTTTGTACAAGAACTATTACCACAAGGTGACGATCAACTATTATCCGCCACGGGGGGACAATAAGGAAGGCTGGGACGCCATCGACATCTTCGGATGGCTCGGATATCCGATGCAGATAAAGGTCGACTTCCTTTGCCGGGACAGCATACTGGCGGCGCCTCTGGTTCTTGACCTCGTGCTCTTCATGGACCTGGCGCAAAGGGTCGGGATGAGCGGTATCCAGGAATGGCTCTCATTCTATTTCAAGAACCCGATGGTAAAGGAAAATCTCTACCCTGAACACGACCTTTCCATCCAGTCGATGAAGCTTAAAAACACCCTCCGTTATCTCATGGGCGAGGAGCAAATAACCCATTTCGGCCTGGACTACTATATGGAAGAATCCAGCTGATTAAGGAATTGGACACCATAGGGACAGAAAATCTTCATGACCGGCTCCGCGCTCTCAGCTCAAAATCCACCGCAGACGCAGAGACGCAGAGACGCAGAGAAAAGAAATTAAACAAACAGTAAGGACAAAAATAAAAGAAACTAGGCCCCCGCACTTTGGCTCTGTGCAGCGGAATTTTAGAGCACTGGCCGATCGACAACTCCTAAAATCCGGTGGTTTGCACGAGAGGCGAGCCCTCACTCTGTTCGGGTTCCGCGTTAAACGTTCGAACCCACGTTAGAAGCATATAGTTCGGCGTCCGATCTTTTGTGAGGACGCACGGTCGATCTTGAGAGGTGGCAGAGGTCGGAGAGTTTGTCTCCAACCTGTCTTTATTCTTGCGTTTCCGATGGCGACAAACCGGCTTTTGAGTCCATTGATTTAGACACGCTCGCAATCCAGGAATAGGGGTTTAGTCAATCTCGTTTCCCCATTTTTGCCATCAGGATAGCTTGACAGGAGCACTGTTTTGTTATAACGTATGGTGTAACAAAGGAGTGCTGTTATGCGTGCTACCGTAACTCAAATTGGCAATTCAACCGGCGTTATCCTGCCGAAAGAAGCAGTCGCCCGCCTCAAGGTGAAGAAAGGCGACAGCGTGTTTTTAACGGAAACACCTGATGGTTATGCCATCACACCTTACGATCCTGAATTTGAGGCGCAAATGAAAGCGGCGCGGCGTGGCATGGCTAAGTACCGCAACGCCCTGCATGAGCTTGCAAATAAATGAAGTGGCGCTGGCTCATCGAGGGGGTTGTTATTGCCATGCACGGCGAACAAATTGCCGCCCATGGCGGAAGCCATGGCATCCGTGATGCTGGTCTGCTGTTATCAGCCCTTGCGCGTCCCCAAACCCAAGCGGTTTATGGTGAACCCTCCGTTTTTGATCTGGCTTCCGCCTATGCTTTCGGCATCATTCGGAACCATCCTTTTGTGGACGGCAACAAGCGCACGGGTTTTCTTGCCGCCTACGTTTTCCTTGATCTCAACGGATGGGAATTGACGGCCTCAGAAGCCGGAGCCGTGGCCGCCGTGCTGGCTTTGGCAGCAAACGAAATGGATGAAGCCGGTTTTGCGGGCTGGCTTAAAGCCAAGTCCGTCATTCGGGTAGCTCAAGAATAACAAACCTACCGGCACCGGCGTTTCCGCACAGGATGCTAGTCATGTCCAGCTTTGGCAAAGTGCCTTAAGGCTCTCAAGTCTTGCTACGTACTGACGGTCTAAAAGCTTGACCGGCTGGGCCGGTCGTTGCATAACCTTATCGCCCTGCTGGATGATCTGAAGGCGCAAGGCGTGGCCTTCCGGTCGGTGACTGAGGCTATCGACACGGAAACACCCACGGGCCGCGCCATGTGGCAAATGGTCGGCATTCTCGCGGAACTTGAACGGTCGTTGATACAGGAACGGACAAAGGCGGGCAGGGCGGCGGCTATGGCTCGCGGGGTGCGGATGGGCCGCAAGCGGTTGCTGTCCGCGCAAAAGGTCGCCCATGCCCGCAAGTTGATAGAGCAGGGGGAAGGCCCCGACAATGTGTCGCAATCGCTCAACGTCTCGCGACGGACGCTTTTCAGGGCTTTAGAGAATCAACGCGAAAGGTAAAAACATTGGATGATGAACTATTAGCACAATTAAAGTTGCTTACGAATGATAGTAAAGGCGTACCCTATCAAGAATTTGAACGTATACTTAAACATCTACTTAAAGAAAAAGAAGATATCTCTGTTTCTGAACTTAATAAAGTCTGTGATTTTGCCTGTAAGCAGCTTGGTTGCTGGAAAGCTGAATGGTTGTTCTCTCCCGCTGGTTCTCCCAATAACATTGCTCAAACACAGACAGATGGATGGAGAATATTCTACGAAGAAATTTTTGATGCACTCGTCAAGGAGGCCCAGGATGTACGAGAAGCGCTTGAGGGCTTACGAGCAAAAATATTGCTTTCGCATTTAATAGAGCAGAGAATAGAATATAATGAAACGAAACCGTTCAAAAAACTCACAACAAGTGTGCTGAGTCATATGTCCTTTGTATTTAAGCGGTTAGGTTTCCATCGGATCGGGAGAAAGCTATATGAGCGTAGCTTATACCCAAAGGGGACGGTTGCCCGCCCGTAAAGCGTCAGTCTTGTTATCCGGCTTTATTGTTGGCCCTTAGATGCCGCGTTCGTGGCTAACAATTCCCATGGCCACTTGTCTTTGGCTTGACACTCTTTCCAGAGTATCTCCTGCACTGCACGAGTAGTTTTGAGCAACACCTCCCCAGTTATTGCATGGTTGGGGCTGTAGCTTACGTTCCCCTCAATGTCCATCGCTTCATCGATGAAGGGAAACTGAGCGTTGTGGACCGCGTCGC
>OMOE01000174.1:16325-20494 GCA_900290365.1 Syntrophobacter sp. SbD1
CAATGTCCATCGCTTCATCGATGAAGGGAAACTGAGCGTTGTGGACCGCGTCGCATCTGAGATAGCGATAAAGCAGCTCAGAGAGTGAGAAAAGGTGCAATTTATCCCGAAGATTCTGCGGATCAAATTTCGGAATGGCGGCTGACTCGACCTTTCTGACGAAGTCTTCCGGTGAGATGTATCGCGTTCCAGCCTTGATGTCGTCTTCACTTCCAAACACGGACTGCAACGCGGTAACGATCTCGGAGTGTTGCTTTAGCTTTCTGTAATTCTTCCAGCCTTGGTATTTGGAACGCGGCCATTGATAAAAGAACAACAGATCAATCTGATCGAAAAAGGTGCGATTGCCAGAGTACTCAAGTACAACCTTTCGATAAGCCTCATTATCATTCAAGTTGCCATAGCGCATGGCGGCAAAAGCGCCTAGGTAGCAGCTCAAAACCAGCATCCCTTCGAGGTGGTAGCGGTTATTTGCGATCAGCTCCGCTGCCTTGTCCAAATCTTTTTCCCAGCGCTTAAAGTACTCATCAATCAACAATATCTTCGGGCTTTCAACAATGCTTTCCAAAAGGATTCGCTCCAGCCTCAGGTTAGAAGAATATCGAGCTTTCTTTCGCTCTCATCGAGAACTATCTTTATTTCTTTGAATGCTGTCATTATTTCTTTGGATACGGCCCTCGCTTCATCAAAGCTAACAGCCCTTGCGGTAGCATATGCTCCTGCGCTCGCAGCCATTTGGCGCTGTTGCAATCTAACATTCAAGTATCTTTGGTACACAATAATAGACTCCGACAATTTGTCGTGATTTAGAATGAAGCGCTCTTTCAATCTCAAAAACTTGTCATACACTTCTTCTTCATGGCTTTTTGCTGCTTTTGCTGCGTTGATACGTTCCATTATTTCATCTTCACTGTAAAGGCCAATGACAACCCTGTCACCAGACCGCCATTCCTTCAAATCCTCAAATGCCAGACTTATATCCTTTTCAGCAGCGATCTGAACTCTTTTGTACATTTGTTCAATCGTCGTAAAAGTTTTAGACAAAAAGAATGGACGGTATACGTATAGGCAAAGTTTGATGAGGAGATAGACTAAAATTACAATAATAATTGAAAACAATAGTATCTTCAACATTGTCCTCCCTATTTAGGGGATGATCCTAAGAAACATTGTTGATCAAGTTTCCTCAACTGGACAACAAAGTGTCCAGTTTTGCCCGCTGTTTTTACTCGTTTTTTTGCTCGCCGGCAATTGTGCCTCTTGGCAGCGCGACTAATGACCGCGCGTCCCCGCGTTTCGCTATCGTTTTGCATGATGTTGCGGGGTATGAAAGACCAGCGAACGGGCGTCCTGCCTACCTTGTCTTTCCTCGTTCGAGACAAGGGCGCAAATTGTCCCTATTGTGAAAAGTGCGGGAGTTACCGCCAAAGCCTTTCAAACCGCGCCGGATTGCTCGCCGTGTAAATGACGGTGTGCTGAATGCACCGGTGTCCCAGATAGTCTTGAATCAACCGGGTATCCGCGCCCTGATCGGCCAGGGCAAAGCCGCAAGCATATGTAATACTCTCATCCTTGCAAGTAAGAGTCATCGGGCGCACCTCGCGGCGCATCGGCGCCCCCGTTTCCGTACAGACAGGATTAGTCATTAGTTTATGCAACCCTTGGTGTCAGCCGCTGAACGGCAATACTGGCCGCACGCTTGCGCATCTGTGCAAGATCATAATTCATCTGCATCCGAAGCCACGTGCGCCGTACTGCCAAAAGCCTTTTCAAACCGGATGGCCATTTCAGGAGTGACGTTGCTGCGCCCGGCAATAACGTTGTGAAGCTGCTGGCGGGAGATACCAAGCCCCTTAGCGGCTTCGGCAACACTCAAGCCGAGGTCGTCAAGGCACTCCTTGACGAGTAGGCCGGGATGCACAGGGTTTTTCATCTCCATGGTTTTGTCTCCTTCAATGTCCTCTGACGCGCGCAAGGTCGAGAGAATAAGAACTGATCCGCGCCAGCATATCGGGCGGCAATTTGCTGCCGTCATCATCCTCGAACACCCGCCGCAATCCCTTTGTGTCGAAAGGTTCTTATCATTTTTTTCGGGGATTTGATAAGCTCCATAAATCGGGAGGTCACGCATGGAGCGAAAAGCAGACGATCTTCGGGGCCATGCCCATTTTCTGACCTTGGTTGGAGTTGAAATTGTTGGTTTGTCATAGGCCTCTTGTGCTGCGCACACGGATAACGAGTCGAGTTATCCGTGCCACCCCCGGCGCCATGTGTGGATAATTGTCAGCCCAGCGGGAGAGGGGGAGATTAGCGCGACCTTTTCATGGTTTCAGGGTGTCCCGTGGGGGCATGAGGAGTTTTCTCAATCAATTCCGCCAATGTAGACGCGCGGCACGCGCCTTGAGACGGCGCAGGTCAATTCATAGGGGATCGTTCCTATTCGCTCGGCCACTTCAAGTGTCTCAATGACCCCGAACGGCGATTCTCCCCATAGCAGGACTTCATCTCCTACTGAAACCGGGCCGGTTTCAACGTTTATCATAATGTGGTCCATTGTGACCGTGCCGACAATCGGATATCGCCTGTCCCGGATCAAAACTTCTCCGTTGTTGGTGAGCCTTCGGCTCACACCATCCGCATAGCCAATGGGCAGGACCGCAATCCTGGTCGGCCCCGGCGCAGTCCACCGCCTGCCGTAGCTGACGGGATGACCCCCGGGCAATTCCCGAAGGTGAGCGACATGCGTCTTCAAAGACATCACCTGCCTGGGCAGGATGCAACAGGAAGTCTCCTTCGAGGGATAATGACCATACAGCAGGATTCCGGGCCGGACGGCGTCGAAATAGCTCTTCGGAAGGTCGAGAATCGCGCCGCTTGCAGCCATGTGAACGATCCGGGGTCTTTTTGGCAACCGCGCAAGCAGGGAAAGGACTTCGCTGAACCTTGAGAGCTGAAGGTTCGCGTAGGTTTTGTCCCTTTCGTCCGAAGTGGAAAAGTGAGAGTAGAGTCCCTCCCAGATACAGGCCCCCGATTTCGCCAGCAGGTCGAACATATCTGCGGCTTTGCTGATAAAAAAACCAGCTCTGCCCATTCCTGAATCGAGCTTTAGATGCACCGGAACAGGCATCCCCCCGGAGCGGCCACAGGCTTGCTCAATCCAGTCCAGATCTTCCTCCCCGAAGATGCTCATGGTTAATCCGGCTTTTACGGCCTGCGAAATTTCATCGGGAAAGAGCCGGCCCAGGATGAGGATACGCTGCGAGATGCCGCTTTCTCTGAGTTCCATCGCCTCCTCGAACCGGGCCACGGCAAACATGGCGCACCCTTCCCCGGCAAGCCGTTTGGCAACCGGCACCGCGCCGTGCCCGTAAGCATCGGCCTTGATTACCGGAATCACCGCTGAGGATGCAACCCTTTCGCGAATGCATCTGAGATTGTGGACAAGGTTATCCAGGTTTATTTCCGCGTAGGTCCCTAATCTCATAAAATCCCCCAAAGAACTTCACTAATTTAAGATTTATGATTTTAGATTTATGATTGTAAATTCAAGATCGCGGGATTTCAGGATTAGGACCTTGATAATCCAATCTAAAATCTAAAATTCAAAATCTGCGATTATAACCTTTTCTATCTCTTTCAGGTACTCTTCGCAATTGTCCAGATAAAAGGAAAGGGCTTTTGAGAACTTTTTGCCCACGATGCCGTCGAGAAGCAACCGGCTGACTTCCGGCCTTCGTCTGAGGACATATTGCGAACGCAGCAGAATTTGCCGCTCTTCCAGGGACATGCCTTGGAGCAGAGAGCGAAAAACATTTTGCGCCCGTGGCTGGTACATCCAGAAATAAAGCAGATCCAGGGCGTTTATTATTATGATCTTGTCGAGGTCGCGGGCCTCGGAACTCAGCCTCTGCATGAATTCCTTCGGGGATTCCAGCATCTTCAAAACGTCGGACTCCGGATAGGCCAGCTCCAGTTGCGCGTAGGCATCGAATAACTGCCTCAGCTTGGCTGAATAGTCGGCCGCGCGTATCTCCATGAACTCATGGCGGTCAGCCAGTCCTCCGATGATTCCGGCTACGCAATCCGAAGCGGCCTTGGATATTATGGCCGCCCATTTCTGGAGCACGCCTGCCGCATTCGCAACGCCCACGGCCGGCAGAAGAGCGCCT
>OMOE01000119.1:0-4282 GCA_900290365.1 Syntrophobacter sp. SbD1
ATGTGACCAATCGTCCCGACGTTCACATGTGGCTTTGTCCGCTCGAACTTCTTCTTAGCCATTAGGGATCCTCCTCACCAGGCTTTCAGACCAATATTCAATAATCACTATTGGAAAACTTACCATCTATAGTGAGCAAACGCCTTGTTGGCGTCAGCCATCCGATGGGTGTCTTCTCGTTTTTTTACCGCCCCGCCACGATTCTGGGCCGCATCCATCAGCTCGCCGGCCAGCTTCTGAGTCATGGTCTTCTCCGAACGAGACTTGGCGTAGTTTATGATCCATCGCATGGCCAGGGCGTCGCGCCGCTCATTTCTAACTTCCACGGGGACCTGATAGGTTGCTCCACCAACGCGCCTGGATTTGACCTCTACAACCGGCCTTACGTTTTCCAGCGCTTTATGGAAAATATCGAGTGGATCCTGCTTGGAGCGCTGTTCTATCAGAGTGAGGGAATGATAGAAAATCTGCTCGGCAGTGCTCTTTTTTCCTTTGCGCATTACGTTACAGATAAATTTTGCCGCAAGCTTGCTGTTGAACTTCGGATCGGGCAAAACGTAACGTTTTGGGACTTCTCTTCTCCTGGGCATCCCTTTTCCTTCGTTTGCTTCAGTGTTTATAAGGCAAAAGAGAGGCCATGGCGAAAAACCTGGAGCCATGGCCCAGAACTGTTGCGATTCTGGTTACTTTGGCCTTTTAGTGCCATATTTGGAACGTCCCTGCTTGCGATCCGCAACTCCCAGCGCATCGAGGGTACCCCGGATGATGTGGTATCGCACACCCGGAAGGTCCTTCACACGACCGCCGCGAATGAGCACAACGGAGTGCTCCTGCAGATTGTGCCCGATTCCGGGGATATAGGAAGTAACTTCTATACCGTTTGTCAGGCGGACACGGGCGATTTTGCGAAGCGCCGAATTAGGTTTCTTTGGCGTCACGGTATATACGCGAACGCAAACTCCGCGCTTCTGGGGGCAGCTTTGAAGGGCGGGAGCGCTCGATTTTTTTCGAACTTCTTCCCTTCCTTTTCTGACCAACTGGTTGATAGTGGGCATTCCGTTTTTAAACTCCGGTAAATAAATTAAAGAAGGCACAACTCGGTACAAAGGATCGCGGGGTTTCCGAGCCGGGAAATCCTCTTTTTAAAGGAACCCGGCCCCATTGTCAAGACCGAAATCGGATAACGGATGCCGGATGCCGGATTTTCTCGCGTTTTTTCCAGCATCAGCCGCCCGACATCCGCACTCCGTTTCATTTCCTCACGTCCCTGTACTGCTTGAGTCCTGAGCCGGCCGGAATCAGCCTGCCCATTATTACGTTTTCTTTGAGTCCGAGCAGGTTGTCAACCTTACCGGCGGTAGCAGCGTCAGTGAGAACCTTGGTGGTCTCCTGGAAAGAAGCCGCCGAAATGAAGCTCTGAGTACTCAAAGATGCCTTTGTGATGCCGAGCAGGAGTGGCTCTGCAGCTGCCGGACGCTGATCCGCCGAAACAAGCTGGTGATTGACTTCCTCGAAGATCGGCTTTTCCACATGCTCGCCCATAAGGAATTCAGAGTCACCCGGATCGGTGATCCGGACCCGCTTAAGCATCTGCCTGACAATGACCTCGATATGCTTGTCATTTATCTTGACGCCCTGGAGCCGGTAGACCTGCTGGACTTCATCGACCAGGTACTTGGACCTGCTGGACTTCATCGACCAGGTACTTGGCAACTTCTTTTTCGCCAAGGACCGTCAGAATGTCATGGGGATTGGGCGAACCGTCCATAAGGGCCTCGCCCGCCCGCACATAATCGCCTTCGTGCACGCTGATGTGCTTGCCCTTGGGGATCAGGTATTCACGGGGCTCTCCCACCTGGGGAGTAATTACAACTTTGCGCTTGCCCTTGGTGTCCTTTCCGAAACTCACCAATCCGTCGATCTCGGTAATAACGGCGTTTTCCTTGGGTTTGCGAACCTCGAACAGTTCGGCAACCCTGGGAAGACCACCGGTAATGTCCTTTGTCTTGGTAGTTTCGCGCGGAATTCTTGCCAGAACGTCTCCGGGAAAGACCTGATTGCCCTCGGTCACCATCAAAATGGCGCCAACCGGCATAAAGTAACGCGCAGCGCCCCCTTCTCCAACTTTTGAGGTCTTTCCTTTTTCGTCTTTGATGGAGACCCTGGGCCGCACGTCGGCTTCGCGGTATTCGACGACCACTTTGCTGGACTTTCCGGTGACCGGGTCCAGTTTTTCCTGCATGGTCTGCCCTTCGATGATATCGCCGAATTTAGTGGTGCCCAAGACTTCGGTGAGAATCGGCGTGGTAAACGGGTCCCATTCGGCAAGCAGTGTGCCGGGCTCAACCTTCTGCTTTTCGTCTATCTTGAGCTTTGCACCGTAGACGATCACGTATCTCTCGCGCTCACGACCGGTTTCACTCACGATGCTTATTTCACCGTTTCGGTTCATCGCCACCAGGTCGCCATCGCGGTTGCGAACGACGTTGAGATTTATAAACTTGACCGCACCCGCGTAGCGGTTGCTGATAGAGGTACGCTCGATGCTCTTGCTGGCTGTACCGCCGATATGGAACGTACGCATCGTAAGCTGGGTTCCAGGCTCACCGATCGATTGGGCCGCGATGATGCCAATTGCCTCCCCTATTTCGGCCAGCTTCCCCTGGGCAAGGTCGCGTCCATAACACCTGGCGCAAACGCCTCTCAAAGAACGGCACGTCAGAGCAGAACGAATGTTGACCCGCTCGATCCCCGCGTCCTCGATTTCGATGACCTTCTTCTCATCTATTTCATCCCCCATCGGGACGATCACTTCGCTGGTGACCGGATCGACTATGTCCTCCTGGGCCGTACGCCCGAGGATACGGTCTCCCAGCCTCTGGATAATTTCACCGGCTTCCAGCAGCGGTTCCACCTCGATTCCGTCCATTGTGCCGCAATCGATTTCAGCAATGATCACGTCCTGAGACACGTCGACCAATCGGCGTGTGAGGTAACCGGAGTTCGCCGTCTTCAAAGCGGTGTCTGCAAGACCTTTTCGAGCGCCGTGCGTCGAAATGAAGTACTGCAAAACCGTGAGGCCTTCACGGAAGTTGGCGGTAATCGGCGTCTCGATGATTTCTCCGGAAGGCTTCGCCATAAGTCCCCGCATCCCGGCCAACTGACGCATCTGGTCCTTGCTGCCGCGCGATCCCGAGTCGGCCATCATGTAAATGGAGTTGAAGGACTCCACGCTCAGCATCTTACCATCGAGCCCGACAATCTCGCTCGTTCTCATCTCTCTCATCATTTCGGCCGCTACATCCTCAGTCGCCTTTGCCCAGATATCCACGGCCTTGTTGTACTTTTCACCCTCGGTGATCAAACCCTCGTTGTACTGCCGTTCGATTTCTATTACCTGGTCCTTGGCAATTCGCAGGATTTCCACTTTTTGCGCCGGAATGGTCATGTCATTGATCGAAATGGAGATTCCCGAGCGGGTCGCAAAGTGGTAACCGGTATCCTTGAGCCTGTCGGCCAGGATGACCGTGGCTTTCACCCCGGCACTCCGGTAGCAGGTATCAATCAACCCGGCAAGGGCCTTTTTATTCATCACCTTGTTTACGGCTGAAAAATTGATCCCCTCCGGCAAAATCTCAGACAGTATCACTCGCCCGACCGTGGTCTTTACGAATTCTTCGGCGATGATCTGCCCTTTGTGAACCTCATCTCCAGCCTGAACCATTGTTTTGCCGGATATAAGGGCCGGGCCCTCGGTCAGTACATAAACCGGCCTTTTCCCGTCGGATTTAAGGACGATTTCTTTTTCATTTACATAATCGATGACTCCATCTTGCTTTGCCGCCATGCGGAATCTAACGACGATGCCCGCATGCAGATCGGCCTCTTCAGCATCGAAAGCCGAGCGGACCTCCTCCGGGCTGTTGTAAACCCGAATTTGGCCTTTTACCATAGACTGCCTGAGTTCCTCGGCATCTGCGAACGGGGAGGTCGATCCTTTGGCGAAAGGCTTTTCGCGGGTCATGTAGTAAATCCCAAGCACGATGTCCTGGGACGGCACGATAATTGGGTCTCCATGCGCCGGGCTGAGGATGTTGTTCGTAGACATCATCAGGATGCGCGCCTCGGCCTGCGCCTCAATTGAAAGCGGCACATGAACGGCCATCTGATCGCCGTCGAAATCGGCGTTGAAGGCCGTGCAAACCAGCGGATGAAGCTGGATGGCCTTGCCTTCGATAAGTATCGGCTCGAATGCCTGGATGCCCAGCCTGTGCAGGGTCGG
>OMOE01000119.1:4292-14290 GCA_900290365.1 Syntrophobacter sp. SbD1
TAAGTATCGGCTCGAATGCCTGGATGCCCAGCCTGTGCAGGGTCGGAGCGCGATTGAGCATTATCGGGAATTCCCGCACCACTTCATCCAGAGTGTCCCAGACCTCCGGTGTTTCGCGCTCGACCATCTTTTTGGCCGCTTTTATAGTGGTGACGTAGCCCTTTTCCTCAAGCTTATTGTAGATGAAGGGTTTGAACAGCTCGAGAGCCATTTTCTTGGGCAATCCGCACTGGTGCAGCCTCAGATTCGGGCCGATGACGATAACGGTACGTCCCGAGTAGTCGACCCGCTTTCCGAGAAGGTTTTGCCGGAACCGGCCCTGCTTGCCCTTCAGCATGTCACTAAGGGACTTGAGCGGACGCTTGCTAGCCCCGGTAATGGTTTTACCCCGGCGCCCATTGTCGAACAAAACGTCAACGGCTTCCTGAAGCATCCGCTTCTCATTGCGGATAATGATATCGGGAGCGTTTAGTTCCTGAAGACGCTTGAGCCTGTTATTCCGGTTTATTACGCGCCTGTAGAGATCATTGAGGTCACTTGTGGCGAACCTTCCTCCATCCAGGGGAACAAGGGGCCTCAAGTCCGGTGGCAGAACGGGAATGACGTCCATGATCATCCATTCCGGCCGGTTTTCCGACTCACGGAATGCATCGATGATCTTGAGCCGTTTTGCCAGTTTTTTGCGCTTTGCCACCGAGTTGGTCTTAACCATTTCCTCACGAAGCTCCGTGGCAAGCGTCTCCAGGTCGAGGCTGGCAAGCAACTTTTTGATCGCTTCGGCGCCGATGCCCGCAGTAAAACGACTCCCGTATTCCTGCACAAGTTGGCGATAGCGTTCCTCGGTGAGCATTTCGCCCTTTTCCAGGTTCGTTTCGCCGGGGTCCAGCAGTATATAAGAATCGAAATAAAGTACTTTCTCCAACTCCCTGAGCGTCAGGTCCAGCAGGTTTCCGATCTTGCTCGGCAGGCTCCTCAAAAACCAGATGTGGGCAACCGGCGAAGCCAGCTCGATGTGGCCCATCCGCTCGCGGCGCACCTTGGACTGAATTACTTCGACCCCGCATTTTTCGCAAACCACCCCCCGGTGCTTCATCCGCTTGTACTTACCACAGTTGCATTCATAGTCCTTGATAGGACCGAATATCCTAGCGCAGAAAAGCCCGTCGCGCTCGGGCTTGAAAGTGCGGTAATTTATCGTTTCCGGTTTTTTCACTTCTCCGTAAGACCATTCCCTGATTCTTGCGGGAGACGAAATCATGATCTTGACGGCGTTGAAATTCAACGGATCTTTGGGTTTAGTAAAAAGAGAGTAAAGTTCTTTCAAAAGGACCTCCTTGCGTGGTCAAACCTAAAGCCGGTCTTCAGTGGATAGAGGCCGGCCGTAAGAAAGATACCTCTTTTTTCCGATAGCTGAAGACCGCTTGCTGAAATCTGGTGAATGACCACTGCTTAATTGCCTTCCTCTTCTTCCAGGAGCCTGACATCCAGAGCAAGTGCCTGCAGTTCTTTTACAAGAACATTGAAGGACTCCGGCAGTCCGGCCTCAAGAGTATTGTCGCCTTTCACAATTTTTTCGTACATGCGCGTGCGCCCGGCCACATCGTCGGATTTGACCGTCAGAAATTCCTGGAGCGCATAGGCAGCACCGTAAGCTTCCATTGTCCAGACTTCCATTTCACCCAGGCGCTGACCTCCAAACTGAGCTTTTCCTCCTAGCGGCTGCTGGGTGACCAGGGAGTAGGGGCCTATGGACCTTGCATGGATCTTGTCATCTACCAGGTGGTGGAGTTTCAGTATGTACATGATGCCTACGGTAACCGACTGGTCGAATTTCACACCGGTGCGCCCGTCATAGAGGATCGACTGACCCGTTTCCGGGACACCTGCTTCCTTGAGAATGCCCCTGATCTCCGCCTCATTGGCCCCGTCGAAAACCGGGGTGGCCAAGTGTACGCCCTCTTTGAGATCCGGGATCAACTCCCTGAATTCCTCTTCCGATGCATTTTCGAAAAACTCGGAGTATTCGAGGTTGTTGTATATGCGTTTGAGCTTCTCATCTATTGTCTCGCGTTCCTTTAGCTTGTGCAGATAGTCATCGAACATTGCCGCAAGCTGCTGGCCAAGTCCCTTTGCCGCCCATCCCAGATGAGTCTCCAGCACCTGGCCCACGTTCATACGGGAAGGTACGCCAAGCGGATTCAAAACAATGTCCATCGGGGTCCCGTCAGGGAAGTAGGGCATATCCTCGGCAGGAAGAATCCGGGAGACGACCCCCTTGTTTCCGTGCCGCCCGGCCATCTTGTCTCCGACCTGGAGTTTTCTTTTAACGGCGATATACACTTTCACCATCTTGATGACACCCGGCGGAAGCTCATCGCCTCTTTTCAGCTTGTTTATCTTTTCTTCGAAAAGCTCCTTTACGGCTTCTACCTGCTGACGGTAATTCGAAGAGATCGAATCGACTTCCATGGAGGCTGCCGGGTCCCTTGCGGCGCTGATCTGGTCCCACATCCCGCTCGGGACTTCCAAAAGCGACTCTTCGGCAAAAGGGTCTCCCTTTTTGAGATAAATCCTCTTGCCGTCCTTAATGGAATTATCGCTGGTTTTGCCCTCAAGGGCCTGAGCCAACTGCCGCACCGCCGTCTTTCTTATGATGTCCAGCTCATCGCGCTGGTCTTTCATAAGTCTGCCGATCTCATATTCCTCTATCTGGCGGGTCCGCTCATCTTTTTCGACGCCCTTTCTGGAAAAAACCTTGGCGTCGATAATGATTCCTTCCACCCCCGGCGGAACGCGAAGCGAGGTGTCTTTAACATCGCTGGCCTTTTCGCCGAAAATCGCCCTGAGGAGTTTTTCTTCCGGAGTAAGCTGGGATTCTCCCTTCGGAGTGACCTTGCCTACAAGGATATCGTTTGGTTTGATATAGGCGCCGATGCGGATTATGCCGCTCTCGTCCAGGTTCTTGAGCGCCTCTTCTCCTATGTTGGGGATGTCTTTTGTGATTTCTTCCTTGCCCAGCTTGGTGTCTCTGGCCACCACTTCAAACTCTTCGATATGAATCGAGGTGAAAACGTCTTCCTTGACTATCCGCTCACTCACCAGGATTGAGTCTTCGAAGTTGTAGCCCCCCCAGCTCATGAAGGCCACCATCACATTGCGCCCCAGCGCAAGTTCTCCGTGATCGGTGGAGGGGCCATCTGCAAGTATCTGACCCTTCTTCACGAAATCGCCCTGTTTTACCAGAGGCTTCTGGTTGATGCAGGTATTCTGGTTCGAACGCTGGAATTTGATCAGCTTGTATATATCGACACCGTGCCCGATATCGATGCTGGTGGTGGCGCGAACAACGATCCTGGTGGCGTCCACGTACTCGACAATCCCTTCGCGCCTGGCCACTATCGTAACGCCGCTGTCCTTGGCCACTATCCGTTCAATTCCGGTCCCCACCAGTGGAGCGCGGGTCTGGATGAGAGGCACGGCTTGACGCTGCATGTTCGATCCCATGAGCGCGCGGTTTGCGTCATCATGTTCCAAGAACGGGATCAGGGATGCCGAAACGCTCACCAACTGGTTGGGCGAAACATCCATGAAGCTGATCTCGTTTGGCGGCACCAATACGAACTCGCCCGCTTTTCGAGCGGAAATCTGTTCATCCTGGAACTGGCCGCCCTCATCGAGTGCCGCGTTGGCCTGGGCAATCGGGTAATCTTTCTCATCCATGGCGGTCAGATAGCTCACTTCGGAGCGGGCCGTCGAGTCGTCCACCTTCCGGTACGGGGTTTCGATGAACCCATAGGGATTTACCCGCGCGTAAGTGGACAGCGACACGATAAGGCCGATATTAGGACCTTCAGGAGTTTCGATAGGGCAGATCCTGCCATAGTGAGTCGGATGTACGTCTCGAACTTCGAAACCTGCCCGCTCGCGAGTCAGGCCTCCAGGCCCAAGCGCGCTCAGGCGCCGCTTGTGGGTGATCTCCGAAAGCGGGTTCGTCTGGTCCATGAACTGAGAAAGCTGGCTCGTTCCAAAAAATTCCTTTACTACCGCCGAAACCGGTTTTGCATTGATGAGGTCATGAGGCATCAGCGCTTCAACTTCCTGAAGCGTCATTCTTTCCTTTATGGCCCTCTCCATGCGCACCAGACCTATGCGGTACTGGTTTTCAAGCAACTCGCCAACTGCACGCACCCTGCGGTTTCCAAGATTATCGATGTCGTCGACCGGTCCCTGCGAGTCCTTGAGTTTTATCAACTGTCGCACAGCTGTGAGGATGTCTTCCTTGCGGAGCACCCTGTAGTCAAGGGGCACATCGAGGCCAAGCTGCAAGTTGAGCTTGAGCCGGCCAACCTCGGACAAATCGTAGTGGTCCGGATTGAAAAACAGGTTCCTGAAAAACTCGTTGGCCACCTCTAAAGTCGGAGGATTGCTCGGCCTGAGCCGCCGGTAGATTTCGATCAGCGCATCTTCCTTCGTGTTCACCTTGTCCATAAGAAGGGTGTTTCTGAAAGAAGGGCTGATTTCGGGTCCTTCCAGGTGCAAAAGCTCTATTTCACCGATTCCGCGTTCCTTGAAATCGTTTAACATCTCTTCGTTTATGGAATCGTTGCACTCGGCGATGACCTCTCCGGAGGCAAAGTCGATCACGTCCTGGGCCAAAACCTGGCCGATAAGCTCGGTAGTCTTGACCGGAAGTCTGCTGATCCCCATTTCCTGAAGCCTTTTTAGGGCCTGTTTTCCCAGCTTCCGGTTCTTTTTGATCAGGACCTCGCCTGTTGCCGGATGCAAGATATCCTCTGAGGCGCGGGTTCCAAGAAGGATGTCCGGGTTGAGTTCCTTTTCCATCTGATTTTCAGATACAACGAACACCTTCTCGCTTGGATAGAAATAATTGAGCAACTCTTCAGTCGAATACCCCAGGGCTTTGAGAAGAACCGTGACAGGGAACTTACGTCTTCTGTCGATGCGCAGATATAGAATGTCCTTGGGATCGAATTCGAGGTCGAGCCAGGAGCCGCGAAGCGGAATAACGCGGGCCGAGTAAAGTATTTTACCGCTCGAGTGAGTTTTCCCCCGGTCATGGTCGAAGAAAATGCCGGGCGAACGGTGCAACTGGCTTACGATGACCCGCTCGGTCCCGTTGACAATGAAAGTGCCGTTGTCGGTCATCAGCGGCAGGGTCCCGAAATAGATCTCCTGCTCCTTTATATCGCGAATGGACCGGGTGTTGGCTTCCTTGTCCATGTCGTATACGACCAGGCGCACCACTATTTTTAACGGGGCCTCATAGGTCATTCCCCTCGCAAGGCATTCGTCCACTTCGTACTTAACATCGCCGAAGCTGTACTGAACGAACTCGAGGGAAGCCGTCCCGCTGAAGTCCTCGATTGGAAAAACGGACTTGAAGACCTCATGGAGGCCCCTTTCCACCCTGGCCTCGGGCGGCACATCCAGTTGCAAAAAAAGCTCGTAGCTCTCCTTTTGCATCTGGATCAGATTGGGCATTTCCACGATCTTGTGTATTTTTCCGAAGCTTTTACGAACCCTGTATTCATGGGTCAGCGCAGTGGGCATATTCTCTCCTGCAAATGAAATTGCGACGGATCGAAGGGCAGTTTTTCCCCGAACCCTTGTCCCTCCGTCACTTCCCGCTGGTATGCCGCTAAAAAGTAGAAAATCGGAAACCGGCCGGTCAAACCAGCACATGCAGCCGATTTCCGATATCTTGCAAATTTATAACTTCTATTTGATCTCGACGGTTGCACCTGCCTCTGTAAGCTGTTTTGCAACCGCTTCGGCCTCAGCCTTGGGAATGCCTTCCTTAACCGTTCCAGGAACTTTTTCCACCAGGTCCTTGGCTTCCTTGAGGCCCAAACTCGTGATCGCGCGCACTTCCTTGATCACGTTTATCTTTTTGTCGCCCACACCGGTGATAATGACCGAAAATTCGGTTTGTTCCTCGACCACCACCGCTTCAGCAGCGGCTCCGGGCATTGCGGCCATGGCAACCGGGGCTGCGGCGCTAACACCGAAAGTCTGCTCGAGTTCCTTTACGAATTCACTGAGCTCGAGAACCGTCATACCTTTTATGAAATCAACAACTTCTTCCTTTGAAACAGCCATCTGAAATCCTCCACAATTTTCTTAAGCAGCAGCCTGTTCTTCTCTCTGGCGCTGGATAGCAGCCAACACACCAACAAAAGCTCTCGGAACTCCACTAAGAACGGTGACCAGACCGGTGGGCACAGCATTGAGGGTGCCCAGCATTTTTGCAAGAAGTTCTTCCTTGGGCGGCAGATCGGCCAGGGCCAGGATCTGATCAGCGTTGATCAGCCGGCTTCCAAGCGCTCCTGCCTTCAGCTTGAGCTTTTCGTTGCCCTTGGCGAACTTTTTGATGATCTTGGCCGGAACAGCCGGGTCCCCATACGAAATCGCCACTGCGCAGGTGCCGGTGAGCAGGGGCTCGAGCACCGATATTTCAGTCTTCTTGCATGCAAGCCGCATCAAGGTGTTCTTAACCACCTGATACTCAACTTTTTCCGCTGCAAGCGAATCGCGCAGTCTGGTAATTTCAGCTACCGTCATTCCCTTATAGTCAGTCAGAATGGCAGCGCTGGCACGTTCCAGTTTGTTGTGAAGCTCCTCAATAACCTGTTCTTTTTTGGAGCGGTCCAAAGTAAAATAAGCCTCCTTTCCTTTCTGCCGGTGTGCTTTCGACCGATCCTTCCGGGTGCGCCTAATCTAAAACGGGAGGATTTTTATCATGAGCCCTTGCGCCTGGTCAGCTCTCAGGAATCTGTGCAGGTGTCCCGCTTAAGGGATTTAAACATCCGGGAGATGTACCCGCGGTCTCCGATAACTGAAAACACCAAACGGCAGTCAAGTTGTTGTTAAATAACGTAATTCAAACCGCACACTTTTTGTCTTCTTCAGCGTCTGGACGCTATACAACGATGGCCTTCACCCCAAGGGGATCGACCTGGATGCCGGGACCCATGGTAGTCGATATGGCAATCCCTTTCATATAGGTGCCCTTGGCCGCCGAAGGTTTGATTCGCATCAGCGTGTCGATGAAAGCCGAGATATTCTGGAGAAGTTTTTCCTCTCCAAACGAAACCTTTCCCATAGGAGCGTGGACGATCCCGGTCTTTTCAACCCGAAAGTCCACCTTGCCCGCCTTGATCTCTTTGATTACCTTTGCCAGATCGAAGGTGACCGTCCCCAACTTGGCGTTGGGCATAAGCCCTCTTGGGCCCAATACCTTGCCGATCTTACCCACCGAGCCCATCATATCAGGGGTGGCAACTGCCTTGTCGAATCCGGTCCAGCCTTCGCGGATCTTTTCGATCATCTCGTCGCTGCCCGCGAAATCGGCGCCGGCGTCAAGGGCTTCCTTGACCTTCTCTCCCTTCGCAAAAACCATAACCCTTACAGTCTTGCCCAACCCATTGGGCAAAACAACCGTACCTCTGACCATCTGGTCGGCATGGCGCGGGTCAACACCCAGACGAACGGCTATGTCCAGCGTCTGGTCGAACTTGACGAAAGACGTCTCGGCCGCCAGATGAACAGCTTCCTGGAAGGTATAGCGTTTCGTTGGATCGATCTCGCTTCGGGAGGCAATATACTTTTTCCCATGCTTTGCCATTTTAACCGAAACTCCCTTCCTCTGGTTTATTCAATCTCGATTCCCATGCTGCGGGCCGTTCCCGAAATGGTCGCCACCGCTGCCACAAGGTCACGCGCATTCAGGTCGGTCATCTTGAGCCGAGCAATCTCCTCGACCTGCGCCTTGCTGACTTTGGCAACCTTGTTACGATTCGGCACGGCGGAACCTTTGGCTATCTGGGCAGCCTTTTTCAACAGAATAGCGGCCGGGGGCGTCTTGGTAATGAAAGTAAAGGACCGGTCCGAAAAAACAGTGATGACCACCGGAATGATCATGCCTTCCTGCCCCTGGGTCTTGGCGTTGAACTGCTTACAGAACTCCATGATGTTGACGCCATGCTGACCAAGCGCAGGACCGATTGGCGGAGACGGGTTCGCCTGTCCGGCGGGAACCTGCAATTTGATGTTGGTTACGACTTTTTTTGCCATTCTGCAAAAGACTCCTTACAATGCGCTCTTATGTCTGGTTTACCTGAACAAAGTCGAGTTCCACCGGAGTTGAGCGGCCAAATATGCTTACCAGCACCCTAACCTTGCCCTTCTCCGGAATCACTTCATCAATCGTTCCGTTGAAGTTGGCAAACGGGCCGTCTATGACGCGAACCTCATCTCCCTTTTCAAACTTGAATTTCGGACGAGGCTTCTGTGCGCCTTCCTGCATCTGCTGAATTATAGCTTCGGCTTCGGCATCTTCGAGTGGAATGGGCTTTTCCTGACTTCCTATGAAGCCGGTGACCTTGGGGGTGTGGCGAACAAGATGCCAGGTATCGTCGTTGAGCTCCATCTGCACCAGGATATATCCGGGGTAGAATTTCCTCGACGATGACCTCCTCTGGCCCTTTACAAGTTCGATCACCTTCTCGGTGGGCACAAGAACCTGACCGAAATAGGTATCTCTGCCCTCAGCCTTTACACGCTCCTCGAGGGCCGATTTCACCTTGTGCTCAAACCCCGAATACGTGTGGACAATGTACCACTTTAGATTAGCCACATTTACCTCTTAAACCCAGTCTTCAGTCGTCAGTCTACAGTGGCCGGAAAGAGATTTTCTCTAACTACTGACCACTGACGACTGCCCACTGCTTTAATCAGCCCACCAGAAGTTTAACAAGCCTGCTCAAAATAAGGTCTACGATTCCGAGAAAAACAGCCGCCAGGCCCACGATAATAAGCACGACCGAAGTCGTCCCCAAAGTTTCCTTGCGCGAAGGCCAAACGACTCGTTTAAGCTCGACGACGACCTCCCGCAAGTAGCCCCGGACGGCTTCAACCCAGGCCCTCGGCGTCTCACCGGCCTTTTTGACCGCTTTCCTGGGGACCTCCGCCTTTTTCACCAGGTCGGCCTTCTTTGGCCTGACCGGCCTAGCCGCCCCGGGTTTGGCTGTCGCCTTTTTCCCCGGCTCTACATCTTCCGGTTTCTTGTCTGAACTCTGCTCTTTTTTTGCAATAAGTTTCATGTATCACTCAAACGTTTCGATCCGGAAGCCGGCCGGGATAGTTTCAGGCAAATAGACAAGTAAATCCGGGCCCTATGCCTCCGTCTACTTGGTTTCCTTATGCTCCGTATGCCCGTTGCAGAAACGGCAATACTTCCTCAAAGCAAGCTTTTCGGGTGTGGTACGCTTATTCTTGGTCGTATTGTAGTTGCGCTGCTTGCATTGGGAGCAGGCCAAGGTAATTAAAACCCGCATTTGGAAATCCCTTATTTGATGATTTCTGTAAGAACTCCAGCGCCAACGGTCCGGCCTCCTTCGCGAATAGCGAATCGGATTTCCTTCTCCAAAGCCACCGGTGTTATCAGCGCGACCTCGCAACTGATGTTGTCGCCGGGCATAACCATTTCGACGCCTTCAGGAAGGGTCATTACGCCGGTGACATCAGTCGTTCTGAAGTAAAACTGCGGCCGGTAGCCGGGGAAAAAGGGAGTATGCCGTCCACCTTCTTCTTTTTTCAATACGTAGACTTCCGCTTTGAAATCCGTGTGAGGCGTAATAGTACCGGGCTTGGCAACGACCTGGCCCCGCTCGACCTCGTCCCGCTTGGTTCCGCGCAAAAGCACGCCAACGTTGTCCCCTGCCTGTCCAGAATCCAGCGTCTTGCGAAACATCTCGACACCGGTACAAACTGTCTTGAAAGTCGGCTTGAACCCGACAATTTCGACTTCCTCGCCCACCTTGACCTGGCCGCGCTCGACCCGGCCGGTTACAACCGTACCGCGGCCCGAGATCGAAAAGACGTCTTCTATCGGCATCAGGAACGGCTTGTCAATGTCGCGCACAGGATCCGGAATATATGAGTCGATTGCCTCCATCAGCTCGTAGACGCACTTGGCA
>OMOE01000119.1:14300-14552 GCA_900290365.1 Syntrophobacter sp. SbD1
GGAACACCGACCTGGCGGGCAAGAAGAATGTGCTCGCGGGTCTGGGGCATCGGCCCGTCGTCGGCGGCAACCACCAGTATAGCCCCGTCCATCTGAGCCGCCCCGGTGATCATGTTCTTTATATAGTCTGCGTGGCCTGGACAGTCCACGTGCGCATAGTGGCGCCGGTCAGTTTCATATTCGACGTGGGCCGTGGCGATGGTGATCCCGCGTTCGCGCTCCTCGGGAGCCTTGTCGATCTGATCAAACGGG
>OMOE01000145.1 GCA_900290365.1 Syntrophobacter sp. SbD1
GGCGGCGGTGCAGCTCGTGGCGGCGGTGGCGGTCATGCTGCTGCCGGCGGCGGTAAGAAGAAATAAATATATCATCTAATGAAATATCCCCCCTGTCCCCTTTTGCTTGGGCACGGGGGATTTTTTTCGCATGAGCGTAACTCCGAATGAACAACGTTTGATCTGGTGTCGTTACCGAGTCACCCTGCGGAGCGACGGTCGTTTCCAATTAACGGGACGCAAAGAATATGAGGCCAAATATTCATAAGCTGGCACAACAACTCCTCCACGAAGACTACGACCTGCTCAGCCCGCGCGATCAGGTGGTAATTAACCGCATAGCCGATGGCTTGCACATAAGCCGAAACGTACTGGAAGAACATCAGGAAAAACTGACCCCGGGGCAGAGGCTGGCGGACCGCGTAGCGTCTTTTGGCGGATCATGGCCATTTATCATCCTGTTCCTGGCTGCTTTGGTCGCCTGGATTGTTGTGAATACTTTGATGTTAGCCGAATGGAACCACACATTCGATCCCTATCCTTACATCCTCCTGAATCTGGTGCTGTCCATGCTTGCGGCCGTACAAGCCCCTGTTATCATGATGTCCCAGAACCGCCACTCGGAAAAAGACAGGATTGATGCCGCACATGACTACGAGGTGAATCTGAAAGCGGAGTTGGAGATCATGTCGCTGCATCAAAAGTTGGATATGCTGAGACAGGAGCAGTGGAGTGAGCTGGTCGCGGTACAGCAGGACCAGATTGGAATCCTGAGGCAGTTAATGGAAGATGTCCGCGCTTTGAAAAGTGGGGCGGCGGAGTTGTCCTGAAAGCATCGTGACAGGGGGCAATCTAATGACAACAAAAAGAAATGAAGATTCCAGTCTGATGAATAAGATTATTAATCTTATAAAGGCTGCTGGATTAAGTGGTCCGAACCAAGCCGATCCGGCTCGTAAAAAAGTGCACTTTTCCATATGGTATTATCTCATCGCAGGCATGCTGATGTTTTTCTGGTTCCAGAGTTACACGGCGAGCCAGCGGAGCGAAACAATTTCCTATTCGGATTTTAAGCTTTGGGCTGGGCAGGGGAAGGTGGAAAATCTTGTCGTCGGCCCCGAGCAGATAACAGGCAGCCTGAAAGCCGACGATGGCAAGCCGGAAAGACCATTCGTTACCGTTCGGATCGAAGATCCGGAACTCGTCGGGCAGCTTGAGCAAAAAGGGATCAAGTTCAGCGGCTATGTTGAGAACAAATGGCTCGGGGCGATGGCCTCATGGCTCCTGCCCCTCGTATTCTTCGTTTTCGTCTGGTTTTTTCTGATGAAAAAAATGAGTGGAGGCGCGCAGGGTGTGCTGTCCCTGGGCAAAGCGCGAGTGAAAGTCTATGGTGAGAAGGATGTAAAGGTAAGCTTTGATGATGTAGCCGGCATAGACGAAGCCAAAGGTGAGCTTGAGGAAGTCGTCCAATTCCTGAAAGAGCCTGAGAAATCCCAGCGCCTTGGGGGACGCATTCCCAAAGGGGTTCTCCTGGTTGGGGCGCCGGGGACTGGAAAGACGCTGCTTGCAAAGGCTGTTGCGGGCGAAGCCGGAGTAATGTTTTTCAGCATGAGCGGCTCCGAGTTCGTGGAGATGATCGTGGGAGTGGGAGCGGCCCGCATCAGGGACCTCTTCAGGCAAGCCAGGGAGCATGCTCCCTGCATTATCTTCCTGGATGAGATGGACGCCTTGGGCAAGGCCCGGGGCCTCAACCCCACGGGCGGCCATGACGAGCGGGAGCAGACCTTGAACCAGCTTCTCGTTGAGATGGATGGTTTCGATCCAAGGGCGGGGGTCATCATCCTGGCCGCAACAAACCGCCCGGACATACTCGATCCCGCTCTGCTGCGCCCGGGCCGGTTCGACCGGCATGTGGCCATAGACAAACCCGACATTCGAGGCAGGGAGGCTATTCTCAAAATTCACGCAAAAGATGTCGAAATCGGTCCGGATGTGGATCTCAAAAAAGTCGCCGCCATGACTCCCGGCTTTGTTGGCGCCGATCTGGCGAATCTGATCAATGAAGCTGCCCTGATCGCGGCTCGGGGGGATGCGGACGAAGTGACCATGATTAACTTTCGGGAGGCAGCGGAGCGGATCATCGGAGGTCTCGAGAAGAAAAACATGGCTATGAGCCCGAAGGAAAAGGAAATCGTGGCCTACCATGAATCAGGCCATGCGCTTGTAGCGATGCTTCTGCCCGGCACCGACCCGGTCAGTAAGGTTTCCATTATTCCAAGAGGCATCGCTGCATAGGGCTACACCCAGCAGCTTCCCACCGAAGATCGTTACCTCATGACACGCGATGAACTCCTGGATCGCTTGCAGGTGCTCCTGGGAGGGCGGGCAGCGGAGGAGGTAATCTTTGGAGATATTTCAACCGGGGCTCAGAACGACCTGCAGCGTGCCAGCGATATTGCCCGCAGTATGGTGATGGAGTATGGGATGAGTGAGCGCCTCGGACTTTTGACCTACACCCATCAGCAGTCAAGATACCTCGATATGGGATATGGTCCAAGGGAAAGAGAATACAGCGAACAGACAGCACAAGAGATCGATCAAGAGAAGAACAGGATAATTGATGAAGCGCACCGGAAAGTGCTCCTCAAGTTGAAAAATTATGGGGACTCCCTTAGGAAGTTAGCCGGCATCTTACTCGAGAAGGAATCCATCGACGGTGAGGAACTGAGGAAGTTCGCCGAGGAAATAAGGGTTCAGGCCGCTGCCGCTGGAGAGCTAATTAAAGCCCAATCATGACATCGATGTTCATTCGAAAGCTATAGGAGGCAATCAATTGCCTAAACGTATAATCACCCGGGTCACTCAAGGTGGCATACTCCCAGATGGGGACTGGCTGGACTTGGAGAACTTAGCGCAGGTGGAACTCACGTCCGAGGATACGTCACATCCGATCGAGTCGGCTTTGAAACCAGGTGCGGAATCGAGTTGGCGGGCGTCAGAACCCGGTCAACAGAACGTCCGGCTGTTTGTTTGACAAGCAGTTGCGGGTCAGGCGTGATCTGTGGTGAAACAGTATGAGAGAGGGATTGCCGTGAACTCCGAATGCGGTTTGGGAGCCACACCCCTGGGAGACGACAGATATGGATTTCTTGTCTGGGCCCCCTTGATTAACCAGGTGGAGGTCCATATTCTTTCTCCTGAAGAACGAATTGTGCCCCTGGAAAAAGTCTCGCAGGGCTACCACTATGGTGTGGCGCAGCGGGTTAAGCCGGGAACCCGATATTTTTATCGTCTCGATGGGAACACGGAACGTCCCGATCCAGCCTCCAGGTTCCAGCCTGAAGGCGTTCATGGGCCATCACAGGTCATTGACCCCCGTTTTGTCTGGGAAGACCTTCACTGGTCGGGAATACCTCTCTCCCATTATGTGCTCTACGAACTCCATGTGGGGACTTTTACAGCTCAAGGCGCCTTTGACGCCATCGTCCCGCACCTCGACGAGCTCAAGGATCTGGGTATAACATCAATTGAGATCATGCCTGTCGCTCAATTCCCGGGGGATCGCAACTGGGGCTATGACGGCGCCTACCCTTTCGCGGTGCAAAATTCTTATGGAGGTGCGGAAGGCCTAAAAAGGCTTGTCAATGCGTGCCATCTGCGCGGTCTGGCTGTGACTCTGGATGTCGTCTACAACCATCTCGGGCCGGAAGGGAATTACTTGCAGGATTTTGGCCCCTACTTTACCGACCGATACCGCACTCCGTGGGGTTCAGCCATCAATTTTGATGGATCTGACAGCGACGAAGTCAGGCGGTTCTTTATCCAAAATGCGCTCTATTGGGTGACGGAATTTCGCGTAGATGCTTTGCGCCTCGATGCGGTTCACGGGATTTTCGACTTTTCCGCACTCCATTTTCTGCAGGAATTGGCTTGTGCGGTGCATGCGCAGGCCGAGCGGCTTAATCGCCGGATCTATGTCATCGCCGAAAGTGATTTGAACGACGCACGGCTGGTTCGCTCTCAAGAAATGGGTGGTTATGGGCTGGATGCCCAATGGAACGACGATTTCCACCATGCGCTCCACACGCTTCTTACCAGGGAACGAACCGGGTACTATGAAGATTTCGGACGTATCCAGGATCTTGCCAAGGCCTTTGCCGAGGGCTTTGTCTATTCGGGGGCGTATTCCCCGGCGCGGCACCGCCGGCACGGCAACACTTCCAAAACCATATGCGCGAGCAGCTTCGTGGTCTTTGCCCAGAACCACGATCAGGTGGGAAACCGTCTAAAGGGCGATCGGCTCAGTGCATTGGTCTCTTTTGAAGGTCTGAAGCTGGCGGCTGCCGTGGTGCTCCTTTCGCCTTTCATACCCCTGCTCTTCATGGGCGAAGAATACGGGGAAACAGCCCCGTTTCCATATTTCGTCAGCCATTCGGACACGGATTTGATAGAGGCGGTACGCCGCGGGCGTAGACAAGAGTTCGCATATTTGCAGGGGGCCGATGAGCCGCCGGATCCTCAGGAAGAAGCGACCCGGCAGAGCGCAAAACTGGATCGCAGCCTGCGGCATCAGGGGAAGCATCGGATACTCTATCAATTGTACAGGGAACTGATAAAGCTGCGAAGCGAAATTCGGGCTTTCGCGGGATTAAGCAAGGATCGCATGGAAGTTGTTTGCCTGGAGAGTGAGAGTACCCTGGTCATTCGGCGCTGGGGGCTCGATGAGCAGGTTGCCGCCATATTTCATTTTGGTAACGCCGCTGCGTCCGTCAACGTCCCGTTGCCTCAAGGACGCTGGCTGAAACGCCTGGCGTCGGGAGATGAGCGATGGAACGGTCCGGGCCGCGACCTGCCCACAGTGCTGCATTCAGACGGAGTAGTTCAGGTGACTTTAACCAAACATGCCTTTCTCATTGTAAGTCTGCAACAGGAGGTCTAACTGATGGACCGATTCGTTTGTATCCATGGACATTTTTATCAACCTCCAAGGGAAAGCCCCTGGCTGGAGGCCATCGAGATCCAGGATTCCGCGTTCCCCTACCACGACTGGAACGAGCGGATTACGGCCGAATGCTACGCGGCAAACGCCGTGTCGAGAATCTGGGATACGGAAGGGCGGATAGCCCAACTGGTGAATAATTATGCCAGTATAAGCTTCAACTTCGGTCCAACGGTCTTGCTCTGGATGCAGAGGTATGCCGCTGAAGCGTATGAGGCAATTCTGGAGGCCGACCGGCGGAGCCTGGAGAAATTCTCGGGTCATGGAAATGCTTTGGCCCAGGCCTACAATCACATGATCCTGCCTCTGGCCAACAGTCGCGACAAGAACACGCAGATTCTCTGGGGAATAAAAGATTTTGAGTATCGCTTTGGACGCAAGCCCGAAGGATTGTGGCTCCCGGAGACGGCGGTAGATCTTGAGAGCCTGGACATCATGGCACAGCACGGCATCGTCTTTGCCATACTTGCCCCCAGCCAGGCAAGTCGGGTTCGGCCCTTTGACGGTAATGAATGGCAGGATGTGAGTGGTGGAAGAGTCGACCCCGGTATGGCCTACCAGGTATCGCTGCCGTCAGGCCGCGTCATTAGTCTGTTCTTTTACGACGGTCCCATTTCACAGGCCCTGGCATTCGAAGGATTGCTCAACAACGGAGAGACCTTCGCAAACCGGCTGCTGTCCGCGTTCCCAGACGACCATTCGGTTCCTCGCCTGGTCCACATCGCAACGGATGGCGAAAGCTACGGACATCATCATCGAGGCGGCGACATGGCCCTCGCTCACGCACTCCGATACATCGAGTCTAATGAACTTGCACAGTTGACTAATTATGGCTGGTACCTGGAGGATCATCCCCCGACGCACGAAGTGGAGATCTTTGAAAACAGCTCTTGGAGTTGCGTTCACGGCATAGAACGCTGGCGGTCGGATTGCGGGTGTAACAGTGGAGGCAACCGGGGTTGGAACCAATCCTGGCGAGCCCCCCTGCGTGCGGCCCTGGACTGGCTCCGAGACGCCGTAAACCCGGCTTTTGAACAATTGGCCGGACAGTTTCTGACCGATCCCTGGGCGGCTCGAGACGACTACATCGATGTCATCGTGGATCGATTGCCCGACCGCATCAGTGCGTTTCTGAACCGCCACGCGGTCCGCACCTTAAACTCCGGGGACGAGATCACGGTCCTGAAGCTTATGGAGCTCCAACGCAACGCCATGCTCATGTACACAAGTTGCGGCTGGTTCTTTGACGAACTCTCCGGGATAGAGACGGTTCAGGTCATAGAATACGCCGGCAGGGTCCTGCAATTGGCCGACGAGCTTTTTAACGAGGCCTTCGAACCCGGCTTTCTCGAACTTCTCGAACGTGCCAAAAGCAACATACCTGAACACAGTGACGGCCGCACCGTTTATGATAAATGGGTCAGGCCTGCCATGCTCGATATGAAAGATGTGGGCGCCCACTATGCCTTAAGCTCGCTGTTTCAGGATATCGGTGAACGGAGCTCGATCTATGCGTATTCCGCCACCCGGGAGGACTACCGCAGCTTTCAGGTAGGGGGCTCAAGACTGGTAATAGGGCGGGCCACGGTCACCTCAGAGGTTACGCGCGTATCCTCCAGCTTGTGCTTCGGCGTTCTACATCTTGGTGACCATAGCATTGCCTGCGGCACTGGTGAATATCAGGGCGCGCAAAAATATGAAACGCTGGCCAAAGAGATTTCAGCGGCTTTCGCCGGAGCCGACTTCCCGAAGACCATACTTCTGCTGGGTAAATACTTCGGGACGTCCACGTACTCTCTGAGCTCGCTCTTTGCCGATGAGCGGCGAAAAGTCCTGGACATCATCATGGGGCCGACTCTGAGAGAGGCTCAAGCGGCATATAGCTCCATTTATGAGCACCATGCTCCCTTGATTCGCTTTCTGACCGGGTCCGGCACGCCACGGCCACGTGTCCTGTCGGTCGCCGCAGACTTCTGCCTGAATGCCAAGCTTCGCAGGGTGCTTCAAGAGGAGGGGCTTGACCCGGAAGTCATAAGACCACTTTTGGAAGAAGCTCGCCTGGCTGGCGCAACCCTGGACGCTACTGCTCTGGGATTGCTGCTGGCAGCCAACATCGAGAGCCTGGCCGAACAACTTCTGGATAATCCCGGCGACCTTTCGTGCGTGGAGAGATTGAATAAGGCCGCACAACTGGTCCGGACCTTGCCGTTCGAGGTTAATCTCTGGAAAACCCAAAACATCTGCTACAAGATCCTTCAAGCCCATTGTCCCAACTCCGAGGAGAAGGCCGGCCCGAGCGTCCAAAACGCGAAAGAATGGCGGCGTCATTACACGGTCCTGGCCGAGAATTTCCTGCTGCGAATGCCCGTGTGCCCGGCGAATAACAAACCCGCAAACGGATAGATGACCGGGAAGTCTCTCATGATTATGCCAACCGCGACCTATCGGATTCAATTCAATCCCGCCTTCGGCTTTCAGGCCGCTCAGACAGTCATTTCCTACCTGGCGGACCTGGGTATATCGGACCTGTACGCTTCTCCCATATTCAAAGCCGTCAAGGGCAGCCTCCACGGCTATGATGTGGTTGACCCCACTCGCCTGAATCCTGAGTTGGGAGGGCTCTCTGACCTGGAGGGGCTGGCCGCGGAGCTAAAAACATATAATATGGGGTGGATTCAGGATATCGTCCCGAATCATATGGCGATAGATTCTGAAAATCGGTTGCTGATGGATATCTTGGAGAATGGCTCAAGCTCCAGGTACTTTCAGTTTTTCGACGTCGATTGGGATTATCCGGCCGCCAGCCTCAACAAGAGGATTCTGGCGCCATTTCTTGGCAGGTTCTACGGGGAGTCTCTCGAAGATGGAGAGATCGCCCTCCAATACGGCCCCGATGGCTTCAAGACCGCTTACTACAACCTCGCCTTTCCGTTACGAATCGAATCTTATTTAAATCTTTTCAGCAATTTGTCCCGGCTAAAAAGAAAACTTGCCGACGACAATCCCGACTTTATCAAACTGTTAGGCATCCTATATGTCTTGAAGTCGCTCTCTTCGAGCGATGAACCGGAGGAGCGCAATAACCAGATAAAATTCATCCAGCACACTATGTGGGAAGTCTACAACAGCAACGCCGCAATAAAGGCGTTTATTGATAAGAACGTGCGTACCTTCAATGGTGAAAAGGGGAAAGCCGAAAGTTTTAATCTTCTTGATGACCTTCTTTCCCAACAAGTCTTCAGGCTTTCGTTTTGGAAAGTGGCAGCGGAAGAAATAAACTATCGCCGCTTTTTTTGTGTTAATGGGCTGATTTCACTCAAAGTGGAACATGACCACGTTTTCAACTACACGCACGGCCTGATTTTCGATCTGATTGAAAGACGAATCCTGACAGGTTTAAGAATTGATCATGTTGATGGGCTCTACGATCCGGCAAGCTACCTTAAAAAAGTGAGAGGAAGGGCGCCGGCAGCCTATATCGTCGTTGAAAAAATACTCAACCTTAACGAAGAGTTGCCACCTTTGTGGCCGGTCCAGGGGACCACGGGCTATGATTTTACAAATTATGTCAATGAGTTGTTTTGCCAAAAGAAAAATGAGCGCGCGTTTGGCAAAATTTATTCCAGCGTAACCGGCTTAAAGAATTCTTATGAAGATGTCGTGCGCGACAACAAGAAACTGATGATCCAGGAAGATATGGCGAGCGACGTCCACAACCTCGCCCTGCTTTTGAAGAAGATCTCCAGCCGGGACCGCCATGGAAGCGACATAACTCTCACTGCGCTGCAAAGAGCCCTGACTGAAGTCCTGGCAGTATTTCCAGTATACAGGACCTACATCAGCCAGGTTGTGGTCTCAGACGATGACAGGAAATACATTTTAGCGGCGGTGGACCGGGCCAAAGCCAATTTCCCCGCCCTGTTACATGGATTTACGTTTGTCCGAAGATTCCTTCTCCTGGACTTTCCCGATTATGTCTCTGAGGAAGAGAAGCGGGACTGGCTCCATTTTGCCATGAGGTTCCAGCAGCTTAGCGGGCCGGTAATGGCCAAGGGCGTCGAAGATACGACACATTATGTGTACAACCGGCTCTTGTCGCTCAATGAGGTGGGTGGACGGCCGGCTCACTTCGGCTGCTCGCTCGAAGAATTCCACAACTTCAACACGAAAAAAAGAGGGTTGTGGCCGGATTCCTTAAATGCAACCTCGACTCACGATACCAAAAGAGGCGAAGACGCGCGCGCAAGAATAAATGTATTGTCCGAGATGCCGGACGAGTGGCTAAAAAGACTTCGGGCCTGGATCAGGATAAACAGGGGCAAAAAGAAGCGCGTACATGGCCTGACCGTCCCGGATAGGAATGACGAGTATTTTTTATACCAGACGCTGATTGGCGCCTGGCCATTTTCAGATGACGAGTATCCCGAGTTCATTGAAAGAATCAAGAGATATATTGTCAAAGCTGTCCGTGAAGCCAAAGTCCACACTGCGTGGTTGAAACCCGACACTGAGTATGAAAACGCCTACGTCTCATTCGCTGAGAAAATCCTGACCCGCTCGGAAACCAACGAATTTTTGAAAGACTTTATCCCGTTTTGCCGGAAAGTTTCTCACTACGGGATACTCAACTCCCTCTCTCAGACGCTGATCAAGATTACCTCACCCGGCGTGCCTGATTTCTATCAGGGATCTGAACTGTGGGACCTGAGCCTGGTGGATCCTGACAATCGCCGGCCGGTAGATTTTGGGAAAAGGCGCGCAATGCTGGCCGGTATCCGGGAACAGGATGATGCTGATATTAGCCGCCTGGTCCAGGATCTCCTTTTTACGAGAGAGGATGGAAAGATTAAGCTCTTTCTAATTTACCGGGCGCTCAAAGCAAAAAAAGCAAATCGAGAGATCTTCGGTTCCGGCGCTTATCTTCCCCTTGAGCCGGCGGGAAGGTTCAGGAGCCACGTCATTACCTTTGCATGGAGGTACCAGCAGCAATGGGCCATGGTCATTGCTCCGAGGTTTCTCAGCCACCTTGTGCAAGAGGTAGATTTTCCTCTGGGAAGACAAATATGGCGGGACACAGAGGTGATAATGCCTGACGGGGCGCCGGCTGCCTGGCGCAATGTTATCACGGACGAGGTTCTTTCTGCGGGCAAGGCACTGCCTGTTGGAGATATATTATTAAGTTTTCCAGTGGCGTTGCTCATGGGCGAAGGAAAAGGAGTATTTTCATAAGTTCTTCGATATTTAAGATCAATGAATTCCAGTGTATTCGCTGATGAGTTCAATGGTCATCGGTGAGCTGTTTCTGCCCTTTCTGCATCTTTTAGCATGCCGAGCAGTTCCTCTCCTCTGAAACCGTAGAAAAAACATCCACCTCAACTCGATCCAGTCTTGCGACTGAGAAACCGATGAACCGACTCCTCTGAAATTTTAAGCTTGCGGTTGGGTGTTATGATGTAACTGAGTATCCCCTCTTCGACAAATCCACGAACCTGTCTATAATTACAGTTTAAAAGCTCTGCCGCTTCTGATTCCGGTAAATACCACTCAACTTCGCTCAATTCTATCCCCCCATTTAGAGTCCATAGACCAACCTTAGTACTCCACGTCGTACGGATTCTACCGCAGACGGCTGGATCAAAAAAGCACAATGCGGGATTGGGAGGTAAATCAACCTGTTGGATTATCGGATTGGGTTTCACTGAAAGCAAAATGATCGATGAAATCCTGGAGCATGGACAAGTGCTTAACAGAGAGGTTTTCGAACTCCACGCCGCAGCGTCTCATACTGATCTGCTCCCAAGAGCATGGAGGCACTTGATGATCGTACACAATTCTGCCCTGAACACTGTCCACTTGAAGGGAACGATCGTTCCTGCCGAATATTTTTATTTCGTAGCACTCTTTATTATCCTCGTTTGTGGACAAATACTGGATGCACAGCCCGCCTATGCTGATATCCTGGATTTGCCCCATGTAAATGATGTCATTGGATCTTATGAAAGCAGCGAATGCCCCTTTCTTGCCATTGAGCCTCTCGAATTTTCTTTTTTCTTTGTACACTTTTTCCTCGCTCAGGCAAGCAAGAAGGGAATTCCATAGTCGAAACGTAGGGAATAAACTCTGAGAATGAATCGGGCTAATAACTCTGAATAATGCGTAAGCTCGACCACAGGCAGATCCCGAAGAACCTTTCGGAATCATATGCCATCTGACAAAACTTTACAAATATTTTGGCGCGAACTTACCGATACTGGTTCAGAATGGTTGACCTTCAGAAAGGTTAAAAAACTTCAATAAGAAAATCCGGAGAGAAAAATGAAACGTTTCAAGCTCGCTGCACTGATGGGATTGGGGGCGGTGTTTCTCCTTGCAGGTATGGCATTCGCCCAGTGGCAGGGTGGCCAAAGTGCTCAAAGAATGGGGTGCCAAGAACGTTTTGATGCATTGGACACTAACCATGATGGGAAACTCACCCTGGAGGAGTTTATGGCGGCTCCGCATGACAAGGGTAATCCCGAACAGATGTTCAAGACAATGGATGTCAACGGACATGGCTATATAACAAAGGAGGAGTTCTGCTCAGGCCAGGGAATGGGTAGAAGAAGGGGCAAGGGTATAAGGCAAGGTCAGGAAGGAGAGACAAGTAACGAAGATAAAAAAGAGAAGGAGAAACTGGACAAAGAAGTCGATGAGGCCATTAAGAAGGCGTGGGAAGAAAAATAGCGAAAAGAACGTCAGCTTCGGAATGCTGGGTTTTGCTGCGTTCACTTTTTTCGTTTCCCGATTCACCGTTTCACTCTATTGCCCATCAGTTTAAAGAGTTGACCTCGGAACTCGTCGAGCATGATCTTAGGCAAAACCAAAACCTCTCTGAGCGTAAACAAGGCTATATCCTTATAAAAAGCCGCTTTCGCCACATAGCCCATGCGATTAGAAACATAAACAGGAGAGTCAGGAGCCCGTAGAGCAACGAAGCGGTTTCCGATGTTGCAATAGGGGTACAGAAAGTTTTGAACAGGTATGATTGGCAGTCTATATCTTGTGCCAGGACCATGGGCAGATTCAAGGTCCTGAGTGTTGTATCGAAGACTTCCGATAGCACATATACGGAGATAGGATTCAGTCCGAGTATAACGAATGGTTTGGCCCATCGAGAAAAATCTGCGATATCGATCAACCAGTGAAAGAATGCCAGGCAAACGATAGCCAGCCCGGCCATGAATATGCTGAAAGTGCTCGTCCATATGCTCTTGTTTATCGGCAGCCAGCGATCAAGTATGTAACCAGCGATGAGCAGAACCAGGCCGGCGCATACCATCCCGGCAACTTTCCTGCGTTCGGGCAAAGAAGACCTGAGCAATTGTCCCGTCAGCACTCCGAAAAGAGTGGTGGCGATTGCGGGAATTGTGCTCACAATTCCTTCCGGATCCCATTGGCCATCATAATATGACCACATGTGCCCGCGCAGAAAAATAGAATCGATCCAGGCGGCAAAATTTCGTCCCGGCTCTAATATTCCTGCTCCGATCCCAGGTACTGGTATAAACCGCATCATCAGCCAGTAGGAGGCAAGCAGGGCAATAAGCCATAAGATGCGGCCTCTCAAATCCGCTTTCAGGACAATCAGAGAAGCAAAAAAATAGCAGAGTGCAATTCTTTGCAGAACTCCGGGTATGCGGATTGCAGACAGGTAGAATGTTGGAAAAATATTAATAAAAAGCCCAAGCGCGAACAGAATAATAGTGCGTCTCAGGAGCCGGACGATAAACGCCGAATTTGGCATGCCTTTTTCTTCTTGCTTTGCAATTGAAAAGACGAGAGAAACTCCAACTATGAAAAGAAAGGATGGAAAGACAGTGTCGGCAAAAGTCCATCCATTCCAAACCACATGACTCAGATGTGAATAGACTGTCCCGGCATCCCCGGGACTGTTCACAAGTATCATCAAGGCGATTGTTAAGCCGCGAAAGGCGTCCAGAGAGGCTAGGCGTCCCTCCATGGCAGCGGGCTTGAAATCAGGGGCGGGGTGGGGCTGACGTTTCATGCATTTCTCAGTTGGCGACGAAAAGCATCCCCGCTGTTCCGGTTTCTCATTTTCAAACGCTCCTGTTGGGTTGGCGCCGGGGTACTCATTGAAACTATCCTCACCAAACAATCAAAACCGTATAAATTCTGTACCTTCTTGATCTACATCAGGTGGATGTGCTTCGGAAGGAGATAATCTCATAAGCTTACTGAAGGGGGCAAGCTCAAAACAACAATTTCGAATCTCCTCCAGACTCCGGCACATCCCGCAGACCAAGCCGGACAAGCCATGATTCAGCAATGGACCCAATTCATCAGACAGCCGGAAACACAAAACCGCATTGTCTTCCTCAGCGACTATGACATGCTTCTAACCAGACGTCTGGTGCAGGGTGTCGATGTTTGGATCAACACGCCCAGGCGCCCGTTCGAAGCGTGTGGGACTAGTGGAATGAAGGTGCTTGTCAACGGTGGGATCAACCTCTCAGAACTCGATGGTTGGTGGGCAGAGGCCTATTCAGCCGAGGTAGGTTGGGCTTTGGGGGATGGCGGGGAACATGGCGATGATCCAGCCTGGGACGCTGCTGAAGCCGAGGCTCTCTACAATTTGCTTGAGCGGGAAGTAGTCCCGGCATTCTATTCTCGCAACAAGGAAGGTATACCCACTGCCTGGGTCGATCGAGTGCGCACCAGCATGGCAGAGCTTACCCCGCAATATTCCGCCGACCGCACAGTGCGCGAGTATACCGAGCGTTACTACCTTCCTGCGGCTGCAGTCTTCATGGAGCGGGCTTCCCAAAAAGGTGCTACGGGCGCCGACATAGTAAAATGGCAAAAGCACCTGGAACAGAAGTGGGTGAACCTGCATTTTGGGGATGCGAGGATTGAAACACACGACGGACAGCATCTATTTGAGGTTCAGGTCTATCTCAACGGACTGGAGCCCAGTGGAGTTCGAGTGGAGCTTTATGCCGAGGGGTCGGACACCGGAGAGCCGGTACGGCAGGAGATGAAGCACATTCGCCAACTGGCCGGCGCATCTGGTGGCTATGTTTATAGCGCTGCTGTGTCTTCGACCCGCCCACCAGAGGACTATACTGCGCGAGTGATACCTTACCACGACGGCGTTGCGGCCCCATTGCAAGACACACGAATCCTGTGGCAGCGATGATCCGATCTAGTGTCCATCCGGAAACTCCGGATGTGACACTTATAGTTTCCAATTCGGAAAGGAGGCATTTTTCGTCATGGCGCGTGCAACCTTGCGAGCCGCCCAATGTGATTGGCCAGCGCCGCACCGTAGGTGGCAAGGAAATCGAGGGCTTGCGCGGAGGCGTACCTGGGTCGGCCCTCGCCGCGACCCATGAGCATCGGAGGAGCGTGGAACCATGTTCGACCCATATAGCCGGGCCCCGTGAGGGGTCGCCGCACAAGCAAACCCGAAGATTGACGCCGCCAGGGCGGAAAAGGACCCTTTCCGGATGGAAACCAGTTATTTTCACAGATTATAGAGGCAACTTACTGGCCGAACTTGGGGAACTTTCCTTCCTCCAAGAGTTTCATCAGATTATCGTACCCGTCATCAATGGATTTCTTGAAAAATTCAAACGCCTGTTTTTTGGTCTCCGTCTGTTGCCTGAATGCATTTTTCATCTCTTCTGGCATCCATGTTGCAAGACCCAGGAACGAATTGAGCATTACATCCGATTGATTCAAAAACATGAGTGTGCTGTTCATGATGTTGTCAAAGCCGGCTTTCTGCATTTCGATCATCTGCTTCACCGCGTTCATCTGCTGCTCCATAATCATGTGTCTCCTTTGGTTGCATGGGCTAGGGCCTGGAAAAAGTTCACGAAATGAATAAGGCATGAAGCCTGATAAAAATATTCCCTCTGAATTTCACGTGTGCCGAAAATAAGGCGTATGATTGAGAACGCAATGGGTCCAGAGCAGTATTTCGCCACAAACCGGCGCTTTTGGCCCTATGACTCTCACCCTGGCTTCCAACCTTTGCCCGATTCCTTTTCTCACCTTTAATTCGACTAATTGAGATCAATTGCCATGGGAACTTGATCTTGTATTGAACCGAAGAGCTATCAACTGCGAGGATGGTGGTATGTCCAGACAGAGGCCCTATAAGGTCTTCAGCCCTCGTAAGAGGAGGACGTTATGGGTACAGAAACGAAGAATACCAGGTTTGATGAAAATGATGTGTGCTGCACTTGAAATAAAAGAGAAGATGAAAACATTGTACGACGACGCTGCCGGAAGGTGTTCCGACGATGTGGGTATTGAAACGTTTCGGATGCTGCGCCAGATGGAACAGGATCACCTCGACCGTATTAACGGGATCTATACCGAACTGACGAAGGGCAAAGTCGATGTCGATTCATGCCGCTTCTACGACTTCGATACGGCCGACAAAAAAGAGGTCCTGAAAAGGATCGCCAGGGAAAGAAAATTCGTTGGGAAAGCCTGCCTCGATGATGTCGCCGCTATCGAAAGTGGCATGGAACTGGAAAACAAGAGCATCATTTTTTCACGGATCACCTGAGACTGGCCACCACCTCAATTGAGCGCGAATTCCTGAATTACATGATCGCCGAAGATAGGTCGCACTACATCATTTTATCCGATCTCAGGTTCTATTATGTCGATCCTGGACACTGGTTCATGGAAAAAGGCAGAACGGGCCTTGACGGAGCGGGTGGAATAAGCTGATAAGATAACTCCTTGATCTTAACGTATCATTTCGATCTGCAGTACCTTTGTCTCGCATCAACAAAAAGCTGATACATTCCGTATATTTATAGTTCTAATGATATAATAAAAATATGAGGAGAAAGAGTTGCTGTTCCGATTGTCCTCCTCATATCCTAACAGGTCAAAGAGAGTGAGAGCCACATATGCGTCATTAAAGTTGCGGCGCCTCACAAAATTGATCGAGCGAACCGCCGCTTGCCTTTCAAAAGTGTTTTGGCTGGATCGACTACAGGCTGCGTTAAACACTTTGCTTATCAGCTTAATGGCGTAGCCTATCATCCGAAAGACTGCGCCTTTAAAGATTCTGCTTCACTACCGATGGTCGAGTTATGTTTGTACCGCACCCAAAATCCCGCTACAGATAAACCAATTCTTGCGTAATATCGACCACATTACTTTGCCCCTGCCTTAATAAGCAGTTCTTTCACCTCCTGGTGGCCCTTCTCGGAGGCCCAGATCAACGCGGTTTTGCCGCCATTGTCCTTGACATTTACCTCCGCACCCTCACCGAGCAGCTCCTGTACGACCTCGCGGTGGCCATTCAGGGAAGCCCAGATCAACGCGGTTTTACCGACATTGTCCTGGGCATTGAGCTCCGCCCCCTTACTAAGCAGCTCCTGCACGATCTCCCTGTGCCCATTCTGGGAGGCACTTATCAACGCGGTCCAGCCTTCTTTTTCCTGGGCATTGACCTCCGCGCCCTTGTTAAGCATCTCCTGCACGACCTCGCGGTGGCCATTCAGGGAGGCCCACATCAACGCGGTCCAGCCATAATTGTCCTGGGCATTGACCTCCGCACCCCTACTAAGCAGCTCCCGCACGACCTCCAGGTGGCCCTTCATGGAAGCATATAACAACGCGGTTCTGCCGCTATTGCTTTTGGCATTGACATCCGCACCCTCGGCGACAAGGCGTTTGACCTCAGGCTGATCGCCACGCCCTGCTGCTTTAACTAAATCCTCATTTACTCCAGCGATGGCAGCGGTCGCCAAAAGCGCCACGACCGGCATCAACAACGCCATCACTCTCAACTTACAGACTGCCGGCCAGCTTGTTCTGAAAGCCATCTCCTTTTTGCCCTTTTCTATCCAGAGGAATAAGAATGTTGGACTACTACACTGTTTTGCCAACTGAGTAATATAACATCAGTCTATGGAATTGTTGAGCTGCCGGTTGAATGAATCATACAAGGTGTTGTGGCGAGGCATCGACATGTCGCCGACATGATACGCATTAACACCCGTATTCAGAACGCACGGCAGACTGGGAGGATCGATTCTCTCTTTTAACCGGCAAAAACCAAAACGGCTTTTCATGGTTGGCGCTGAATCCCCCAGGTCGAAAACCCTATCGCTCTTCGCAGTCTACTCAACTATTTTTGTTGTCGTTGAAGTCAAGGTCTTAAAGCCCTCCGTCGGTACTCTTGAATACTCCTCCGCCATCAGTTCCAGCATAGATGGTCTGGGGAACTGCAGGGTCGACGGCAATAGAAAGAATCTTAGTGTCTGTCAGGCCCGAGTTGACCGCAGCCCAGCTTACAGCCCCGTCGGTGCTCTTGAATACGCCCCAACCTTCAGTTCCGGCATAGATAGTCTGCGGTGTTACAGGGTTTACGGCAAGAGAATGGACACCAGTGTTTGGCAGGCCCGAGTTGACCGCAGTCCAGCTTGTACCGCCGTTGGTGCTCTTGAACACGCCTCCATAAGTTCCAACATATACGGTCTGTGGAGTTGCAGGGTTTACAGCAAGAGAATGGATACCAGTGTTTGGCAGACCCGAGCTGACCGCAGCCCAGCTGGTACCGCCGTCGGTGCTCTTGAATACGCCGTCCCCCCACCAAGTGCCGGCATAGATGGTCAGCGGAGTTACAGGGTTTACGGCAAGAGAAACGACCACGTGGTTTGTCAGGCCCGAGTTGACCGCAGTCCAGCTTTTACCGCAATTGGTGCTCTTGAACACGCCGCCGGACTCAGTTCCGGCATAGATGGTCTGCGGCGTTACAGGGTTTACGGCAAGAGAACTGATATAAAAGTTTGTCAGGCCCGAGTTGACCTCTGTCCAGCTTGTACCGCCGTCGGTGCTCTTGAATACTCCGCCGCCTTGAGTTCCCGCATAGATGGTCCGCGGAGTCGCAGGGTCGACGGCAAGAGAAACAATCACGTGGTTTGTCAGGCCCGAGTTGACCTCTGTCCAGCTTGTACCGCCGTCGGTGCTCTTGAATACTCCACGATAAGTTCCGGTATATACGGTCTGCGGAGTTACAGGGTCGACAGCAAGGGACCTGATACCAGTGTTTGTCAAGCCAGAGTTGACCGCAGTCCAGTTTGCAGCCCCGTTGTTGCTTTTGAATACGCCGTCCCCGTCAGTTCCGGCATAGATATTCTGGGGTGTTGCAGAGTTTACGGCGAGAAAAAAGATATCAGCGTCTGTCAGGCCGGATTTGACCGCAGTCCAGCTTCTGGCGCTGTTAGTGCTCTTGAATACCCCCCGCGAAGTTCCGGCATAGATGGTCTGGGGAACTGCGGGGTCAACGGCAAGAGAATTCACAACAGAATCGATGTCTTGATTTGTTAGGCCGGAGTTTACCGCACTCCAGTTTGCACCGCCGTTAGTGCTCTTGAATACTCCGTCCTTAGTTCCTGCATAGATGGTCTGCGACGCTATAGGATTTACGGCAAGAGAAAGGACACAAGTGTTTGTCAAGCCCGAGTTGACCGCAGTCCAGCTTGTACCGCCGTCGGTGCTCTTGAAAAGGCCACCGTACGAAGTGCCGGCATAGATCGTCTGCGGAACTGTAGGGTCGACGGCAAGAGAAAGGATGCAAGTGTTTGTCAGGCCAGAGTTGACCGCAGTCCAGCTTGTACCGCCGTCGGTGCTCTTGAATAGGCCACCGTACGAAGTGCCGGCATAGATCGTCTGCGGAGTTACAGGGTTTACGACAAGAGAACTGATATAAACGTTTGTCAGGCCAGAGTTGACCGCGGTCCAGCTTGCACCGCCGTTGTTACTCTTGAATACGCCGCTGCCTCGAGTTCCGGCATAGATGGTCTGCAGATTCGCGGGGTCGACGGCAAGAGAAACAATCTGGTGGTTCGTTAGGCCAGAGTTGACCGCGGTCCAGCTTGAAGCCCCGTCGGTGCTCTTGAATACACCGCCGTCATCAGTGCCGGCATAGATTGTCGGCAGAGTATCGGGGGCGACGGCAAGAGAAAGGATTTTACCACCACCCGGGCCAATGCTTGTCCAGTCTGCGTAAGAAACAGCCGCCAGGAAGATACAAGCCAGGTTGAAGAACAGTATAATAGACTCGATAGAACTTGGGCATTTTCTTCTGCTCTCCGGGGTCCTCAACATCGCCTTGTCCATGATGCTCTCCAAATTTAGGGTGTTTAGGTGGGAAAAGGGCACTGCATTTAAGGAGGATATCCGCCCTTTTTTTATGAGAACGAAACGAGGTAATCCCAAAAAAATGATTGGTGTCATTGAAGGGAACCGACTTAGGCAGCAGTTAGAGGCCGAATCATAATTACTAAAGTTTTCGCACACTCCCAGACATGAAATGGAGTGCTCAACGTACTGGGACAAATTTTGATGATGAGCACGTGCCTTTCTATGTCCCAATTGTAAAGCATTCGTGCGTGAATATTACCAGCGTTCACCGTACAACCTTAGATGCGGCATCCTCCATAGGATCACATAGTACAGAAAGAATAAGGCGCAAATCTTCCACTGATACTTGGACATGGCGGGAATTTCCTTGTACGCGACGAGACCAAAGTTCTCCAGAGTAGACAGAAAAATAAAGGTGTGCATCGAAATGATATAAATCCATCTACCCCAGTCTTGACAACAGAAAAGTATAAGTGGTGCCAGCAGTGAGCCGATTGTAGACAGGAAAAGAAGAGGTTCATTTGTTCTCAGGGTCCTGAAAAACTTCAAATGAGTCGAGTGTAGTAACAAAAGGATTATGGGCAGGAATGCCAGGCAGAAATCCACCAGGAAAGGACCGGTGAATAGATTCCAGCTGGCCGCCTTGTGCGAGGTTTCGGTGAGATAGGTTCCCAGTCCCTTGTTGAGATAATCCAGAGCGGGCCCAGTCCCAATGTTTGGGAAATAGGGGCTCCATGATTTGACTATCCCGGAGGGATCATAATGAGGATTGATACTGAAGAAAATAACACTCCCGAGAGCAACAACATAAAATAAAAGAGCACAAAGCACCGTTACGCGAAGGTGCTTCTTCTCCTCTCGCATGGAAAGCACAAGGAGGCAAGCTGCAAGTGGTGCAAATAATACGGCGGCATCGTTAATGAGAGTTGCGATCGTATACAGCACCAGAAATGAACAAACCTTTACCCTGTAGTCTGAGTACTTTATGTAGGTTAAAATTACAAGGGTAAATGCCAGGAAGGAAAAAATCTCCTTTCGTGCAAATACGGCAGGTTCATACACCGGGAATAAGAAACCGCTGGGGGAAAATACGAAAAACGCAAAAACAACTAACGGAATGTCGCTCAAGAGCTTCAAGGCAAAATATGTAAATAGACAATAACAGAAAAAGACTATGATACTGGCTGCTACCACACCGGGGATGACGGGCTGAAGCTGAAATAGAATTTCACCCAAAAGGCCTCGCCTCACAAAGCCTCCCTGATAATTAATGAGGAATTCGGCCCAAGTCCATTTAATAGGAACCTCATGTATAGGATAAATGATTGTTATTAGTGTCATCAGAGCATAGATGGGTGTGAATAGATAAAAGCATCCACGTATCAGGGATTCGCGGAAGTTCTGATATTTATATTGCTCAAGGCTGCCGCTAAAGACTGCTGCCCTACCTTTCAGTATGCACTTTAAAGTACTGTTAAAAAAAGCAATCATAATCACCTCGTAGGAATGAATAACATTTCAGCTTGGGCACAAATGGCTGCTGATACGATCTTCATGCCCCCCAGGAGCCAGTCGGAGTGATAATAAGTTGAGGCCACTTCCCACTTTTGGCTTATCTAAGCCACTCAAAAGTATCTGCCGGGGCGGGGGAAAGAATCTCTCGTGTGCACTGGCTCCCACTTTTCCAGGAAAATTTCGTTAAAATGTCTTTATCCCGACACGCTCCCAGGCTGACTAATCTCCGACAAAATAGCTGATCCTACATCCGCAATTCGCCACTTGCTGTGCCTGTGTCTGATACGCCCATCATATCCACTGAAACCCGGATAAACAAATTGCGTGATTAAAACTCTGCCAGGAACTGGTCATGCGGCTTCTCAACCTTGCACTTGGGGGCCCCTCCCCATCCCTGAGGTCATTTTCACCTGTATCTCCTCTTGAGCCGCGGAAGCCGCCTTCTCCAGGGATAACCTAAAGGCAGGTTGGCGTTCCTTGAGATCGGAGGCCGTGCCCACATCAACGATTCGCCCATGCTCCATGAATACCACCTCGTCGAAGCGCGAGAGCAGATGGGGTCGGTGCACGGAGGAAACCACGCAGGCATTCCGATACAGCCGAAAGATATGCTCATACACCGCAGCCTCTGTTAAGGCGTCCAGATTGGAAGTAGGCTCATCTAGAAAAAGCACGGACGAATCCCGGGCTGCGATCAGACCACGCGCCAGTGCGATCCGCTGTTTTTGGCCGCTGGAGAAGTTGGCGCCGCGCTCGACGATGACAGTGTCCAGCCCCTCAGGGAGCATTTGTATCAAAGATTTCAGGCGGGCAGCCTCGATGGCCGCGTCCAGGGCCGTCGGCGGGCAGTCGACGCCCATGGTCAAGTTTTGCCGGAGCGTGTCTTCGAAAAGCTCGGCGTCTTGGGGAATCAGGGTGGCTATGTCGTGGAGATCATGCAGGTCATCGATGGGCTGGCCATCGATGCGGATATTGATGTGTTGCGGCCGGTATAGACCGGCCAGGGTTCGCATCAATGTACTCTTTCCCGAACCGCTTTCTCCCACCAGAGCAAGGCGTGCCCCCCTCTTGAACCGCAGATGAACATCGTCTAAGGCCGGACCTTCAGAACGGCTGTGCAGGTGCGTGAAAGTCAGGTCTGCAAGCTCAATCGTGCTCGAGTGCTTGAGCAGGTCACTCACTTCCGGGAGCGTGGGTGCCAAGCGGGAAGTGTCGATAGGGGCCTCCTTAATTGGCCCGGCACTGGCAAAGTCGGCCTGGTGCCGGGCGAACATCTGGTAAAAGGAGGCAATGGCAGTGATGACGTCGCCTGCCTGCTGAGTGTACTGGTACACCATGAAGACACCACCGACCATGAGCGGTTTGGCCGCCCCCCCGGCTCCGCGCCGGGCCAGCCAGGCGTAGAGCGCGACCAGAGAGCACCACAGAGCGGCGTTCAGGAGACCCACTGCGCACCATTTTCCTTCAGTCAGCACGATGGAACGCTTCATCGGCACAAACACCATCGCCAGCCGCGCACCCAGCAGTCTTCTGGTAGCCTCCTCCAGACGCAGGGCGAAGACGGAAAGGATATTGCCCATGGCATCCACCAGCGCGGCCTGATAGCGTCGTTCCGCGGCATTCTCGATCACCGCCAGGCGCATCATGCCCCGATCGATCTGAACGATCACGAAGACAAGGAACGCATACCCGATGAGGGCGGCGATCCCTGTCACCCTGGAGAGGAGAAACAGGGCGATGATAGGACCGATGAGGTTCACGACGTTCTGCACATACATGAACTGGGTCTGGGCGAAGTCAAACAGGGCTCGGGTGCTCTGCTCGACGCGATGTGTCGTCTCGCCCGAATGGTTTTCCTCGTGCCAGGCGAGGGACAACCTAAAAAGCTTGCCCGTGAGTTCATCGGCGAGCCTCTCCCGGATGTGCATGGCAAGCTTGCGCTCAATGATTCGCCCCGGACCGTGCAGCGCCCAGCTCAGGACGTGAGCGCAAAACACGGCGATGAGATAAAAACTGGCGTCGCGTAGGCAATTCGGCCCCGCCATCTGAATCACATTAATGGCCTGCGCCGCCAGGTAAGGCAGGGAGAGCCTCACACTCTGGCCAGCCACCAGCAGAGCCAAGGCCAGAAAAATTACTCCTCGCCTCCCGGCCGCCAAACGCCAGAGCTCGCGATAAAGGTCTATCGCCAAGCCAATGCGCGCGCTCCGCGGCCCATCCGCCGACGACGAGAAATCAGTAGCCATTGCGGGACTCCAAAACTCATTATGGCTGGAGCAAAACGGGCATCAGCATATGCCATGCCCGTGCTCTTCGATTCCCGGTTATCCACATGTTAACTACAGGCATACCTTATAATGCGCTCGACCCATTCCCCTTGCATGTCAGAGCCCAGAGGATTTTCTGATAGATATGGGTGTTCGCCAATTCGTCGAGAAACCGCTGGGGTTGAAGCCTCTCTCTGATCGGATTGGCAGTCATATGTTTATGCGCCGCTAAAACCGCGTTGCTGTCCTGCAGCTTCCTCGATGCCTCTTCAAGAGATTCGAAATACAAGGGGTAATCTTCCCCCAGGTACTCCTTTACGCCGGGCAGCGGATTGATCAATAATGGAGTACATCGTGCAATACATTCGATAATAGTAGTGGCCGCGGATGCATCAAGAAGGTCCAGAAACACGACCGATTTTGACAATAAATCGTCATAATCCGAATTCGACAGCCTGGTAATAATTTCAACCTCCTCGAGATCTCTAGCCGGCCATGACACCGAAGCCGCCTCTTCCTTTTCATACACCCTGATATGATCCATCCCCCTGGAGTTTGGGTCATCCACTAGAAGCGGACGCACTTTTCGATGCCCTTTCGCTTCCAGCATTCTGAAGGAACTATATCGACGCAGCCAGAACCCTATCATGGTTACGATTTTAATATCCTGAGACTCATATTTTTCAAATGAAAACAAGTTATCCGGCATCAGAGCAGCGTATCGCAGGACATCGCAATCAATTTTCCATTCGTTTCTGACCCATTCCGCAAGATAGTCGGTTAAGGCGAACAGTCCAAGGCAATTCTCCAAGCTTTTGGACCATTCCGGAATTTTATTCAAGCCCTGGATCCTATGTTTGGCAATCGATGCCCAATTTGGGATGTTTGGCGGATGGTGAATAAAACCTACCCAAGGTTCACAATATGGAATCTTGCCCTTTTCACGGCTCTTATCCAAATCCCAGAGAAATGTCTGCTCGATGAAGCCATCGAAAAGAACACCTTCCGGGTTAAAGAGAACCGAAAGGGTTTTCAGTGCGACCTCCCACCCATATTGATGTGACCGGATAACAAAGTTATCTCGCATGTTCAACCCAGGGAGGGCAGATGTGCTAAGAATCATTTGCGAATCGAAACATGAAACCTTGCTCGATTCGATCACTTGTTGTTTTCTTTCCTTTTCACTTTCGTCTACAAACTTACATGAATTCGCCAATAATCTGTCATATCTTTTATTATTTTGATCCTGTAAGCCGCAAAAATGTAGTACATTCCCTTTGTGTATGGATTTTTCGTCCTGATCAAGATACCACAGCCAATGATGCTCAGGAAATTTGAGGAAGTGCAGAGGGACGTTATGGCGTTGCAACATTAGGCAGAACCACGTTTGTTCAACGGTAGTACCATTTCTATAACAGAGAGGGAATGGCTTTTCAAGTGGCTTGAGAGTATCCTTATACTGCTTTCGCATTAAATACAAACCTGCGTTCTTGGGCGTTGGCAGATCTATATTATTATGATCCAGCCCCTGTGACTTAATCAGTTCCAACGCTTCGTGTCGATAATGGGCAAGCATCCAATAATCATAGTATGGCCCTTCATCCAGGATCGCAACCTTATCATCCGGAACCATTTCAAAAAAATTTATACAATCCGGTGTAATAAGAATGTCACCATCTACATACAAAACTGAGTCATATCCGTATTCATCAAATACCTGGCGGACACGAAATTTATTAGCAAATACGTATGGCTGAGATGCATAACCTTCCAGGATGACAAGATCGGCATGCACTTTGTCCGCATAATATTTCATTGCTGGCCCGGTAATTGAAAACCATTTGTATGCGGCTTCTCCAGCAATCCATGTTACAATCGCACGACTCGATGTACGCCTATGTGAAGTGGGAAGACTTGGAAACGGTGCTATAAAGGAAGTTCTATAAGTAAATTTCCCGCACGGAGCAGCTGATGATGAAGATATTCCATCTGGCAATGACATATGATCATATCCTTTCTGAATGTACCTACTTTTCTATTATATTTTATTCACATCGCATATCATTGTATTCATATACAATGTATATTCTCAACAATACCACATTAGCATTTATAATACCCCTGACGCCTCAAGAACCTTTCTAAAGGTATTATCATCTACGTAGATATCATCCCCCATGCCCCACATATCATCCCGCACGCATTCACCGGAACCCAATATGAACCAGTATCGAGCGCCAATCCAGTTGCTGAGTGCCCAATAACAACAGTTTATATATGATGGTGCAAATATCTCAATAATTAAAGTGCCGGGGTTGCAGAAGACGAGATTGGTCAAGCCGGCACCATGCGGTGCAATTATGATTTCAGCTGATTGAAACGTGGCCGCCTGTTCCGCGACAGTTAGTGCTCCCAACACTACGGTCTCAAAACCTAAACCTTGCAAATATGCTTCGAGCTCGCTTTCATGAACGACCTTTCGATATTGCGCATCCCCCCGACTGACATATATACGCTTATGACCGTTTCGCCCAGCGTTCAGCGCGGATTTGTCAGGCAAAAACGTCTCCCTCAGGAATTCGCAGACCCATAAAGGCATCTCACTCATGCGACTTGGCCGTGACGGCAAGAGCAGCCTGTCAACTTGAATATGTGTATCAGGCCGGCACTGCAAAACTCGACTGACGGGGACATTCAGTTTTTCGAGTGTTTCAGTTTGGAATTGTGCCAGAATTTTATTGATAAAGAATGTCTCAATGCCTTTGAGCTTAACACCGGCTTTTTCCATCAAAACGAGGCGGGGCAGGACTTGGAACATCCAGTGGAAATAGTTATGTCCGCCGAGCGATGTCAACAGCAGTGCCTCCCCTTTAAGATATGTAAGCGCCGGCAGCTTAAGGCGCTGAAATACGGAATTGCTTCCCCCGTCTCCGGCAATTACCGTATCGATGTCGAGTGACACGTCTCCAAGCAGGGCGTCATCGGGTGCAATGACACAGCCATCTGCCCCGAAAACGCGGGCGTTTGGGATTGTTGAGAAGAACGTAGCAGGTGATTCCGATGGAGGTGTGCTCACAGCCTGCGATTGACGCCAGATTTGGTATTGCCATGCGTCGGATCGGTAGATAGTCGATGGCTCGCTGCGACAAATATTCGAAGGAGCGTGGATAATCTCACAAGATGCTTTCGCTTTCACGTTACGTGAGTTCCACTTTTTTACCCAATTTGGCGTCTCACTGGCGAATCGCCGCGGAGGGCCGACAAAAGCCGAAGAAACAGGAAGCATGTGAAGCAGTTTCAAGAGTGCTCCCTTGGAATATCTCATCAATTTATCTTTAAAATATTTAAGAACGGACACGATAGCAGTTCCACACTGCGGTCTTCCTCTTCGGGGGATATCCCTCAAACCTTTGAGACCGCTCTCCACAAAGCGCTTGCGCCATTTCAAACAACTCTGAAAGCTCAATCCGACTTTGCTTCATTGTCCTTGAGGCTCATGCCGGCCGCAGCGCACGGAATGACCTGAGCTCTTTTGGCCAGACGCTGTTCGGTTTTCCCGGCGGCAACCCAGATCATCAAAGTAGAATGCTGTTCGTCCGTCAGTTCAATTTTTGAAGGTTTTCTCATATTGCCCTCCCATTGGGACGACATTATATGCAACTATTTAAGGAATGCAACACTAGCTATGCGGCTTATTCCCGGATTACGAGAACGAGATTAAGCGGCGCGATTCTTCCACACCCCGAAAATTTCGCAGGGTGTAGTGCGGACACGAATTCCAGAGTATCATGGGTTGATCGATTAGCGGTTAGCTGTCGAGCAATTAGCTGCCTTCTTTTGCCTTTCTGAAGAAGTTGCTATATCTCTCCTCGTCCTTGAAAGAATGAAGTGTTGAAATGCGCAAGCTATTCAAATCATAGTGAAAACAATGCGGTCATGCTGTTCCTGTGACAGAATCACTAATGCGCACTGAATTCCTAAGGTTTACATAGAAGAGATCGAATTGACGACTTGATCTGTGGTCACAATAGCGCTGGCGTAATTCGGGATATTGACGTCGAGAGCAGCGTGCATTTCCTCATCCGAGTAATCCGCGGTCGCGTCTTTTACCATTGCGACCTCGTAGCCAAGCTCAGCGGCATAACGAACAGTTGCCTCCACACACGTGTGTGCTATGAGCCCCATGACGATGAGCTTATGGATGCCGTGTTTCTTGAGTTGCAAATCCAAATCCGTGTTGGCGAAACCACTGGAACCCCAATGCTCCAGGGCCACGATTTCGCCCGGTTGAGGCTCGAACTCGCGGCAGATCTCGCCACCCCACGTGCCGTATTCGAAGCTCTTATGCAACCAGGCCGCCTTCTGGACGGGCGCAATGTACTTCCAGGTCTCGTAGTCGCCTGGGCGGTAGCGATGATGCAGCGCATAGAAAACATGAAGCTCAGCCTCTCGCGCAGCATTCAGGACTCGCAACATATGAAGAACACAGTCATTTGCTTCTGCGATGGCCCGAATTCGGTCCCATATCTTGCCACCTTCCGAAATGAAATCGTTATAGGGATCGATGGCGAGAAGTGCGGTGATCCCTTTGTCATATTTCGGCTGGATGCTGTTTATAATCACGGCGCCTTCCCTATTATCGCCTTTGCTGTCAAAGCGGTGATTATCCCGAACGGCAGATTTACCAGCAGCAGGTAGACTGCGAACATCGGTCCGCCCCGCTGAAGCCCGAAAAACCCAGCGCCGCTCATCGGCAGGAAGATTGTGAACAGCGCCAGCACCGGTACCAGGAAGTATAGAAGACCGAAGAGGTACAGCCGCTTCCAGACGGACTTTATAAGAAGCCCGAACGGGATACCCCACAGTCCGCCCCAGAAGAGCGGCCTGTATACATCCGGAGGGCTCAAGGATATCGGATTCTTTACCCCGAATGCCGCGCTAAGCCCCAACGCAAACAGGATACGGCCGAAAAGCAGCACTGCCAGTGCGCCTATAACCCCCGCCGCGAAGCAGATTGCCACCCGCTGTATCAGGGTCAAACCTTTTTCCATGACGTTTCAAACCCTTCTTATTTAATTATACCGCCAGGAGGTTTTGCAGAGGGTTGTCAGCCTATATCACCATGCTCATACTGGAATCCAGGCTTGAAGTTATCCCGCATCAACTCTCCTAAACGCTTTTGCCCTCTCAATGATTTTGGGGATAAAGAACGAAAAGGCAAAAAGACCAAGTGAGAAGAATACCTTCCAGCTAACCAACCCTCTCCATTCGCCGCTTGCCCATACGTCCCTGACCGTGCCAACAAAAAAAGCAAAAATGAAGGTCCCGACGATAATACCCAGCGCCGTCCCGGAAAAATAATCCCGGAAACGCACACGGGTCAGCCCCATTCCAAAGTTCATGGGTGTAAACGGGAAGTAGACAAGGCGCAGGTAGAGGACTGTGGCAAAGCCGTTTCGCTCGATGGCCTCATCATATTTCCTCAGCCTGTCGCCGATGAGTGATGCTGCAAAATCCCGTCCCAGGTACCGCCCGATAAAGAATGCCAGGCTCGATCCGAGCATGGCCCCCACCCAGACGTAGAGAAAGCCGAAATAGGGACCGAAGATGGCCGCCCCCAGGGTGGTGAGGAGGGTTCCCGGCACAAAAAGACATACCCCTGCCGCGTACACGATTATGAATGCCAGTGGGGCCAGCAATCCCGCGTTCTCCAAAAAGTAGCCCAATTTTTCGGCGGTAAGGAATTCTTTCACCGGCGTAAAGCGAACAATGACCACGGCCGTGATTACGAAAAGAACCAACGCGGCCGCCTTTATCTCTGCTCCCATTTGTTTTTCACGAGATTCCATGACAAACTAGGCCTTTAAGCCTTGGGGCCTCTTAGCGGACCCGTGCCCAATATTTTTTAGCTGCTCCATAAAATTCCACCGTCTCGCGGCAAGCCACCATCGCAGAACTGACTTTGCAAATGGAGTCAATCGAGTGCTGTTATACTCATCGGCCACCTGCCTGATGGCCTCAGCCTGAGTCGGATAAGGGTGGGGCACGTTGGCTATGGTCTTGAGGCCAAGCCCTCCCACTATGGCAAGACTGATTTCACTGATCATATCGCCTGCATGACGTGCCACAATAGTGGCCCCGAGGATCTTGTCGGTGCCCCGTTTCACATGCCCCTTCACAAATCCCTCTTCCTCTCCGTCTATAATGGCCCGATCGACTTGATTCAGAGGTCTGATGAGTGTGTCCAAAGCAACGCCTTTCTCCTCAGCGTCACTTTCATATATCCCAACGTGAGCGATCTCCGGATCGGTATAGGTGCACCAGGGAATGTGAAGCGTGCTCAGTTTCTTCCTGCCCATAAAGAGTGCATTCTGAATCACAATGCGAGCGGTGGCGTCTGCCATGTGAGTGAATTTATACTTAAGGCAGATGTCTCCGGCAGCATAGATTCGAGGGTTTGTTGTTTGAAGATAATCATTCACTTTGACCCCGTCTTTCCTGTCGTATTCGACCCCGGCAGCCTCAAGATTGAGCCCCTCGACATTTGGGGCACGCCCAACGCCAAGGAGAATCTCATCCACAATCAAACTCTCTAATTGACCGTCTCGCTCGTAGGTGATCAGCTTTCCCTGCTGGGTGGGAGTTACTTTTGTGGGGCGGGTGTTGAAGATAAGCTCAATGCCTTCCCTGAGAAAAGCCCTCTGTAGTATTGCGGCGGCGTCTTCATCTTCACGATCTAAGAGATGGTCAGGCCCCTGAAAAATGAACACTTGCGATCCCAGCCGTTGGAAGGCTTGGGGCAGTTCGGATCCAAGCGGGCCGCCCCCGATGACGGCAATCCGTCCGGGCCGCTCCGTCAGAGAAAAAACCGTTTCATTAGTGAGGTATCCCGCTTCTCTAAGGCCCTCGATCGGCAGTTCTACCGCTCGTGCTCCTGTTGCGATTGCAGCCTTAGTGAAGTGAAGAGCTGTGTCTCTCACAATGACAGAATCCGGTCCGGTGAATTGAGCCCCCCCAGAAACACGTCGACTCCCAGATCCTTAAACCGCTTGACTGAATCGTGGTAGCTGAGTCCCGACCGCAGTCGTCTCATGCGCTCCATAACGGCGGGGAAATTCACTTCGGCCGTATCGTTCAGGTTGACGCCAAATCCGGCGGCAGCACTGATATCCGCAACGGCGCGTGATGAGCGAATGATGGATTTGGATGGAACGCATCCTACGTTAAGGCAATCGCCGCCAAGGAGGTACTTTTCTACGAGAGCGACCCTGGCTCCCAGCCCTGCTGCACCTGCCGCGGTTACCAGACCGGCAGTGCCGGCTCCAATGACTACGAGATCATAGCGGCCGGAAGGTTCCGGGTTCCTCCATTCAGGTGGATGGAGGTTGCCAACCAAAACGCTGTTGTACTGGTCCATTGGCAGAACTTGTGGCGCGGTATCCGCTTTCATCTGACTCTCCCTGGCTGAAATCGCTGACCTGCAAGAGTGCGTACAGTAAGCTTATACACTCTGGCTATTCACCCGGTAACCAGACACATTTTGGTTAGCCTTGACACACCGTATCTTCAGCACCTTTTATCGGGGCGGTTGCCACCAAAGTGAGGTGAAATTTATTTTCATACTTTTTACGGTAAGAAGCAGTGTAATGGTCGTCAATAATGTAAAGATTTCGGGCAACTGCAGAACAAATATTGAAGCCTGCCACGATCCACCTCAGGCTCCTTCCTTGCTCTTGCCGTATCGAAGCCTATAGACAAATCCCACAAGAGAATGCATCGGATCAAGCGTCAACATGGTCAGGTTAAAAATTATTGTAGAAAGCTGCGGGAAGGAGTAGCTTACGGCCGCCATTTTGTTTCCATTGCTAAACAGAAAAGCAGTTTTCGAGAAAGACATCGCTGCCACCGGGAGTGATTTTTTATGAAATATGCAGCCACCGTTACCTCATCGATCTTTGCGCCCTTATGGATCGACACTTCCACGTTCAAATCCGATTTGATGGCCGGTATCACGGTTTCACTGGTCGCCATTCCGCAATCGCTGGCCTATGCCCGATTGGCCGGCGTACCCGCCTATTACGGCCTGTATGCCGCGTTGATCCCCACAATCATCGGCGCCATGTTCGGATCCTCGCGTCAGCTTTCCACCGGTCCGGTCGCCATGACCTCATTGCTGTCCGCGGCCAGCGTTGCACCGCTGGCCGCCGCGGACACCGAATTGTTCTACTCCTATGTGATCCTGCTGGCATTGCTCTCTGGTCTGTTTCAAATCCTGATGGGCGTATTTCGGATCGGGGCGGTTCTCAACTTCCTTTCGCACCCGGTCCTGATGGGCTTTATCAATGCCGCCGCCCTAATCATCGGACTGGCGCAACTACCGACCTTGCTGGGCATACCGGCCCCGCATTCATCGCATTTTTTGCTCGACATCCTGCAGGTGATCGAACATATCAACACGATGCACGCCTTGTCATTGGGCTTTGGCGTTACGGCGATTTTGATGATTGTGGCGCTTAAGAAATACGCCCCCAAACTGCCCGGCGTGCTCATCACCGTGGCTGCGCTGACCTGGGTCAGCCACGCTATAGGTTTTGCAGACATAGGCGGAAAGGTGGTAGGCGCCATCCCGAAAGGGTTGCCCAGCTTCAGCATTCCGACCCTGGACTGGCATATGGCGATGTCTCTGGTGCCGGCCGCCTTCATTATCGCCCTGGTCAGCTTCATGGAAGCGATGTCCAGTTCCAAGGTCATCGCCAACAATACCCGCGTGCACTGGGATGAGAACAAAGAACTCGTCGGGCAGGGACTGGCCAAGGTGGCCGCCGCTTTCTGCCACTCCATACCGGTCAGCGGATCGTTCTCACGCTCGGCACTCAATCTGGCTTCCAATGCACGCACCGGATTGTCCTCCGTGATTTCAGCCATCTGCGTGCTGCTCACTCTGCTTTTTCTCACGCCGCTGCTCTATCACCTGCCCAAGCCGGTACTGGCGGCAATCATCATGGTGGCGGTAGTGGGCCTGATCAATTTCCCTGTCATGCTGCGTGCCTGGCGCGTCAGCCGTGACGATGGCATCGCCTCGGTTGCGACCTTTGCCGCCACACTGGCATTCTCCCCCAATATCCAGAATGGCATTCTGATCGGCATCGGTCTTTCCCTGGGGTTGATGTTGTATCGGATGATGCAGCCGCGCATCGCTGAACTGGGCATTCATCAGGACGGAACTCTTGGCGACGCCCAACGCCACAACCTGCCTCCCTTGCACCGCCGACTGGGCGCCATCCGCTTCGACGGTGCGTTGCGATTCATCAATGTCGCCACATTCGAGAAAGCCGTGCTCGAGATGGAACGGGGCAATCCGGAGATCGACACGATTCTGGTCTCCTGCGGCGGGATCAACGACCTGGATGCCTCCGGTGTGGACATGCTGTCCAAACTGATCATCAGATTCAAGAGCAACAATGTTTGCCTTTGCTTCAGCGGCTTCAAGGGACATGTGCAGGATGTGATTGAAAAAACGGGCCTCAACGATCTGATAGGCAGAGACAATCTTTTCGCTACAGATCTTTCGGCGGCCACGGAGTTGCGAAGCAGGCTGGAAGCGTCGGCGTGAGATCCGATAATTCCGGTGGAGCTTCCTGGTTAGGTAAAGATAACGCTGGGAATAAGTATAACCGAAACCGATGACACCCCATTCATTTTAAGGACTTTGGCTGTAATTTTATCGGCAATCATTGTATCGGTATGGATCGTGAATCGGGCATATATCTCGACGGATTTCCTATCGGTGACAACTTCACAATCGGGATAATCGTCATAAAGAGCCGCTTTGATTTCAGCGGCGAGGGCCAGATCTTCGATAGCCTGTTGGGATTGGTAGGAGGTCTTGAATCTAGGCTTTGTCACGGTTTCACATATGGCATCCGCTGCTTCATCGACTCTCATTTTGCTCATATGAAGCACTAGATCATATAAATCGTCATCCGAATTATCCACACCATAAAAATAACGGCTCCAGGCATTGCGTTGATTGTCCTCCCTTTTCAAGGCGCGCATCGCCTGTCCCCGGCCCAGATTCTTTTCCTTCATCAACAGACGCATACGGTCTTCCAGGTTTACCGTCATCCTCACGTTTAAAAGATGCGAGATGGTTCTGGAGTAATATTGCTCCGCAAAACCGGTATAAACCACATTATCGTTTTTGAAATAAGCAAGAATTTTGGCCGTCATCGGGGAGACGCTGCTGGCGAAAAATTGTCCGGCCAAGCCGTCGTAGACGATGTTGTCATTTTTAAAATGGGCCAGTGTCGCGGCGGCCACACAGGCAACATATTTTTGTTTTCTAGAGAAAAACCGTTCAAGAAGTGATGGTGCGAAATGAATTGCCCGTTCCAACTTATTTGCAGAGACCTGGAATTTTCGCGAGGCTTCGGAAATCACTTCATGGGAAACCATCATATAGCCGAGCTGTTGAGCGACTTTGGCGGCTACTTCTTCGCCCCGGCTGAAAGATCCTCTTGAAATTGTAATGACGGCCATTTGCCCCTGCAGTAAAGATAAAGATATTTAGCAAACCGGCCCGACCGCAATCATGGCCATCTTTGTTCCTTTAAAAGGGAAACCTATTTTTTCCGGCGAAGTATGTCAGGAAAGAGACAGGGAGTCAATGGGGTAACGTTGGGGACGCCCTTAACTTATTAACTTGACGAACACCTGTCGGTTGATTAATGGAAACATTTAAGGATATAGAATTCCTAATATGTGTATCAACAGTATTAATATCCGTAATAATTAAGCACGTTGTGGTAGTCCCATGTGTCTTAATAAATAGACCCGAAGAATTTTGGAATAGAATTCCTGGCACTCATCAATATAAAAGGATTAGGCTCATGCAAGTGATTGGTTCAAGCATTTTCTAACGACTGACCACTGGCCACTGACGAATGTTCTTCTGACGACTGACCACTCACGACTGGCGACTCTTCTTTCAGATACCGGTCGATATCGGCCGCTGCGCGCTTGCCGGCTCCCATTGCGCTGATGACCGTTGCAGCGCCTGTCACGATGTCGCCGCCGGCCCAAATACCCTTCATTTTGGTGCGGCCGGTCTCCCTGTTGGCCACAACAGTCCCGTGCCTGGTGCGCTCTAAGCCCTCGGCGCCGAAGAAAACCATAGGATTCGGGTTGGTTCCGAGGGCAAAGATCACCTGGTCCACCGCCATTTCGAATTCAGAACCCTGGACCGGAACCGGAATGCGGCGGCCGGATTGGTCCGGTTCTCCCGGTTGCGTCCTGATGCAACGCATCGCGCGCACTCTACCCTTGTCGTCTCCGAGGATTTCAACCGGATTGGTCAAACAGTCGAAAATGACCCCTTCCTCCAGGGCATGATGGACTTCTTCAAGCCTTGCAGGCACCTCCGGGAATGATCGGCGATACACTATATGGACTTCCTCGGCGGTTTCGCCGCCGTTTGCCGCCCCGGCGCGCCGGGACTGGAGGCGAAGAGCGCAGCGAGCCGAATCCATTGCAACGTTTCCCGCGCCAATTACGGCTACCCTTTTCCCTACCTTGACGGGGGTATCGAATTCAGGGAACCGGTAGCCTTTCATCAGGTTGACTCGAGTCAGAAATTCATTTGCCGACATGACCCCGTTCAAATTGGTTCCCGCAATGTGCATAAAGGTTGGGAGGCCCGCCCCGGTGCCCAGGAAAATTGCATCGTGTTCGCTCAGCAAGTCGTCGATGGTAAGAGTGCGTCCGATAAGGTAATCGGTAAGTATGCGAATGCCGAGCGCCTTTGCCGCCGTTTCGATTTCCGCCCGGATAACCTTTTCCTTGGGAAGTCGAAATTCGGGAATTCCGTAAACGAGCACGCCGCCCGGAGTATGCAGGGATTCAAAGATGGTTACCTCGTGTCCCATCCGGGCAAGGTCCACGGCACAGGTAAGACCTGCGGGCCCGGAGCCGACTACCGCCACTTTTTTGCCGGTCGAAGGCCCCCTGGCAACAGCGAAAGTCTTGTTTGCGAGTTCGAAATCCCCCACGAAACGCTCGAGGCGTCCGATGGCTACCGGTTCACCCTTTTTTCCCAGGATGCAGCGCGACTCGCACTGCGCCTCCTGAGGGCAGACCCTGCCGCAAATAGCCGGCAGGTTGTTTTTGTCTTTCATGATTTCAACGGCCCTGGCCATATCGCCCACACGCACGGCCTCGATAAACTGGGGGATTGTAACTCCTACGGGACAGCCCTCGACACAGTGAGGCTCCTTGCACTGAAGGCAGCGTTCAGCCTCTTTTTTCGCAAGTTCAAGAGTAAAACCCAGGGCCACTTCATTGAAGTTTTGCACCCGGTCTGCAGGGCCCTGCACGGGCATATCCTGCCGGGGAATCTTCATTCGTTCTTTTTTGGTCAGTTCCGCCATATCATTTAATTTCCACCGGGATCGCATGTCCCAGATTGCACTTGTGGCCCTCCCTCAAGATCTGAACCGCCGCCTGCTCCTCGGAGCGGTAAAACGCCATCCGCGACAAAAGAGTGTTCCAGTCCACTTTGTGGGCATCGAACTCGGGGCCGTCCACACAAACAAACCGGACGCCATCGTCCATTGCAACCCGGCAGCCTCCGCACATCCCTGTACCGTCCACCATAATGGTGTTCAAACTGACCACGGTCGGCACATTGAACGGCTTGGTCGTAGCGGCGACAAACTTCATCATGATGGCCGGCCCGATGGCCCAGATCCTGGCGATCCGCCCCGGTTGAGCTTCGAGGATTTCCTTGAGGGGCGCCGTAACGAGGTCCTTGCGGCCGCGGGACCCATCATCGGTTGTGACGATAAGCTCATCTGAGACCGCACGCATCTTGTCTTCCCAGAATAGAAGTTCTTTCGTCCTGGCTCCCATAATGGAGATGACGTGATTTCCAGCCTCTTTGAGCTCCCGGGCAATCGGATAGACGGGAGCGATTCCCACGCCGCCGCCTATGCAGATCACCTTGCCCATATTACTTATCTCGGCCGGATGACCGAGCGGACCGGCAACAGCTTTGAACGAATCCCCCACCTTCATCCTTCCCATTTGTATGGTCGAGCTGCCCACTTCCTGGAAGATTATAGTGACTGTGCCTGCCTTCCTGTCATAGTCGGCAATAGTGAGAGGGATACGTTCGCCGGAATCATGCACCATCACGATAATGAACTGTCCTGCCCTGGCTTTGCGGGCCACCTGCGGCACTTCCACCACCATCAGTTTCGTAGCGTCACCCAGAATTTCTTTTTCAACGATCTTGTACATTCCCGCTTTTCCTTTTCGACAAATAACTTCGGGGCTTCACATGCTTAATGCCTAATGGAATTATACCCTACTAATTTAGTATAGAATATTCTTAAATACAATATCCTTATTTGAGAGACTATGGGGTTTATTCCAGTCATGCAAGATCCCCTGCAATGATTTCCCTTCGTGCGCTCAAGATCGACCGTGGCCCCTCGAACAAATCGGCGCAATGCGGCCAGGTTGTCGATCGTGTATCCTTCGTACTCTTCGTGACCCAAAAAGCATTCAAATCGAAAGTTAACAGCATTAGCCTGGACCCCTCATCTACCTTCCGCTCAACTTTTGAAGTTCGCACCTTTGTTACACGTGTGTTCTTCGCCCTCTTCAAAAAATTTCGGCAATCTTCCACGGCCCTGATTATGTTAAAAACATGAAGAATCGCGACAAACTGGAAAAACTGGAAAAAATAGGCAAACTGATCCGGTATTACTCTCTTGCCATGTCCACCGAAGCGGGTTCGGGGCATCCGACATCTTCACTTTCAGCAACCGATCTCATGACGGGCCTTCTGTTCGGCGGCAGCTTCAGATACGACCTGGAGCGTCTCGATCATCCCAATAACGACCGGCTCATTTTCAGCAAAGGCCATGCCTCTCCGCTTTTCTACTCCTTGTGGGCAGCGGCGGGGGCCGTTAGCGAAAAAGAGCTGATGACTTTCAGAAGGTTTGGGAGCCCTCTGGAGGGTCATCCTACGGCTGCATTCCGCTATGCGTCAGCCGCCACCGGCTCTTTGGGGCAGGGCCTTTCCATCGGAGTCGGAATGGCGCTCAATGCCATGTACCTCGATAAGCTCCCCTACCGGACCTATGTGCTCCTTGGGGATAGCGAAATGGCGGAGGGCTCGCAATGGGAATCCATCCAGATTGCGGCCTGGTACAAGTTGAACAACCTGGTGGGCATAATCGACGTTAACCGGCTTGGCCAGCGCGGAGAGACCATGTACGGCTGGGACGTCGAAGCTTATGCGCGCAAGGTCGACGCTTTCGGATGGAAAGCAGTTGTGATCGACGGGCATTCTTACGGCGGGATACTCGATGCCTTCGAGGCAGCCTTTGGCAGCGAAAAGCCGGTGATGATCGTCGCCAAAACCGTCAAGGGAAAAGGCGTTTCCTTTATTGAGAACAAAAACGGATGGCATGGGGTCGCTCTAAAAAGGGACGATTTCGAAAGGGCGGTAAAAGAACTTGGCGAAATCGATCATTCGGTGCGAGGGGAGATTGCCCGTCCCGAAGACCTGAAGCCGCAGTCTGCGGAGCCGCAGCCGGCCGGGAAAATCAACTATCCAAAGGACAAACCCCTGGCTACCCGAAAAGCGTACGGAATCGGCCTTACGCGCATCTATCCCCGGTTCCCTACAATCTTGAGCCTGGATGCGGAAGTCAGCAACTCGACCGGGGCCGAAAAATTCAAGGAAGCACATCCGGACCGCTTTTTCGAAATGTTCATCGCCGAGCAGAACATGGTTGGCGCTGCGGTTGGTTTTGCCCGAAGTGGAAAGATTCCGTTTGTGTCCACTTTTGCGGCCTTTCTTAGCCGTGCGTTCGACCAGGTCCGCATGAGCCGGTATTCCGATGCGAATATCAAGATCGTCGGCTCTCACGCGGGCGTATCGATCGGGCAGGATGGGCCCTCTCAGATGGGACTTGAGGATATCGCCATGTTCAGGGCCATTTTGAATAGCGTCGTGCTTTATCCGAGCGACGCGGTCTCAACCGATGCGCTGGTCGAAGAGGCAGCCAGGCACAAAGGGATCGTCTATATCCGGACCACGCGAATGGACACTCCGATCCTCTACGGCGCCGATGAAACTTTCCCCATCGGCGGGAGCAAAATCCTGCGGAAAAGCGATAAAGACATCGCAACGGTAGTGGCAGCGGGGGTCACTTTGCATGAGGCGCTGAAAGCCTGTGATGAATTGGAAAAGCAGGGAATCCATATTCGCGTGATCGACCTCTATAGCGTGAAACCGCTGGACGAAGCCACACTGCGCGATGCGGCAAGCAGCACCGATTTCATCATTACGGTGGAGGACCATTATCCCGAGGGAGGAATCGGTGAAGCAGTGAGGAGCTCTCTAGCGCCCATGAGCGTGCCGGTATATTGCCTTGCCGTGCGAAAAACGCCGAAGAGCGGCAGTCCTCAGGAGCTCCTCGACTACGAGGAGATTTCTCAAAAGGCCATAGTGGCAAAGGTAAAAGAGGTTATGGGGAAGGCAAAATAAAATGCGTCTGGGCGTAGCTGCCGATCACGGGGGTTTTGAGCTGAAGAACAGGCTTGTGTCCGACTTGAAAGGCATGGGTCACGAAGTGATGGATTTCGGCGCCCTTGAGTTGGATTCGCTGGACGATTATCCGGATTTCGTCGTGCCGCTGGCGCTTGCGGTATCGAGCGGCGAGGTCGAAAGAGGTGTAGCGGTCTGCGGAAGCGGCGTTGGCGCCTGCATTGCTGCAAACAAAGTGCAGGGGGTCCGCGCGGGGTTGATCATAGACATGTTTTCGGCCCATCAGGGTGTAGAGGACGACGACATGAATCTGATGTGCCTCGGGGGCCGGGTGGTCGGCTATGAACTGGCCAAAGACCTCGTCCACCAATTCCTCGATGCACGTTTTAAAGGTGACCAACGCTTCAGGAGGCGCCTTGAGAAGGTGAACAGGCTGGAAAGCAGGAGGTAAATCGTAATGAGAGAAAATCCCTTACGAAAATTGGAGTCCTACGGTCAGAGTGTCTGGCTTGACTATATTCACCGCCACTTGATCGAATCGGGCGGCTTGCGGAGGTTGATTGAAAAGGACGGTTTGCTCGGAATTACATCCAATCCCAGTATTTTTGATGAGGCAGTCGAGGGAAGCAACGTATACGACGACGACATACGGACTTTCGCCAACGAAGGAAAGAGCATCGAAGAAATCTACCTGGCGCTCACAACCGAGGACGTGGGACGGGCTGCCGACACCTTCAAACCGACCTTCGACAGGCTTCAGGGCAGGGACGGGTTCGTTAGCATCGAGGTGAACCCACACCTCGCCCACGAAGTACAGGGTACAGGTGAGGAGGCCAGGCGGCTGTGGAAAATGCTCGCCCGCCCCAACGTCTTCGTCAAGGTCCCCGCAACCCTGGAAGGACTGCAAGCCATCCGGCAACTGATCGGCGAAGGTATCAACATCAACGTGACTTTGCTCTTCGGGCTGCCGCGCTACCGCGCGGTTGCCGATGCATTTATCGCCGGGTTGGAGGATCGCGCAGCCAAAGGTCTGCCAATTGCCAACATTGCTTCCGTGGCAAGTTTTTTTCTAAGCCGCATCGACGTTCTGGTCGATCCGATGCTCGAAAAAGCCAATGCGCGCAAACTTCGAGGGCAAATCGCCATTTCGAGCGCCAGGATAGCCTACCAGATGTACAAGAAAATTTTCCATAGCGACCGGTTCCAAAAGCTGGCCGATCTCGGGGCAAGGACTCAACGTGTTCTGTGGGCCAGCACCGGAACAAAAAACCCTGAGTACTCCGACGTAAAATACGTCGAACCCCTGATCGGACCCGACACTATCAACACCCTGCCCCTGAAAACACTCGATGCTTACCGCGATCACGGCAATCCGGCCCTGCGCCTGGAAGAAGAATTGGAGGAGGCCTACAGGAACATCGATCACCTGGCCGAACTGGGGATAGACCTGGACATGGCGACCCGGCAACTCGAAGATGAGGCGATAGAAAAGTTCAACAGGCCTTACGACAGCCTGATGTCCAATATCGAAAAGAAGCGCGGCAGCTTCTGCCTTGCCAAGGCGTGCTGACCAATGACAGATAAGCAATGCGACATAGGAATAGTTGGCGCCGGCACAATGGGCGCAAATCTTGCCTTTAACTTCGCCGACCACGGGTATCGGGTTGCCCTCTACGATGAGGACGAATTGAAAGCCGCCGAACTCGCCCAAGGCAAAGAAGGCGCAGGCATGCTCAAGGCTGGAAAAACCGTGCGGGAGCTGGCGGACATTCTGCATAGACCCAGGGCCGTTTTGCTGATGGTTCCCGCAGGCAAGCCGGTCGATGATGTGATCGCCGCTCTCGTGCCATATTTCGACGAGGCGGACCTTATCATCGACGGGGGTAATTCCCATTTCTCGGACACTAATCGCAGAGAAAAGCTTTTGACCGCAAAGGGCATGCTCTTCATGGGCATGGGCATTTCGGGGGGCGAATATGGGGCGCGGCACGGACCGAGTATAATGCCCGGCGGTCCTTTCCAGTCATACGAAAGGGTTCAGAAGATACTTGAAGCCTCAGCCGCCCGTGTGGACGGAGATCCATGTGTCGCTCACCTCGGCCCCGGTTCGTCCGGCCACTACGTCAAGATGGTCCACAACGGAATCGAGTATGGCCTGCTTCAGCTCATTTCGGAAACTTATGACATTATGAAACGCGGGCTGATGATGAATGCTTATGAGCTGGCTGAAATCTACTCGAAATGGAACAGCGGGGAACTCAACTCCTACCTCGTTGAGATCACCTCGGACATTTTGCGCTACAGGGACGAAAAGGACCCGAACCTGGCGCTGATCGACCTGATCCTGGATCGGGCAAGACAAAAGGGTACCGGAAAATGGACCTCGTGGGATGCGATGGAGCTCCAGGTGCCCACGCCCAATGTCGATGCGGCCGTAATGATGCGCAACCTTTCGGATCATCTCGATGAGCGCAGGGAGGTTTCCGAAGTGCTGCAAGGCCCCGAGCATCGGTTTGAGGGAAATCCGGCGGAACTGGTGGACCATCTTCGAAGCGCGCTTTTTGCCGCAACGGTGGTGACATATACCCAGGGGATGGCCCTGATGAGGGAGGCTTCCAAGTCATATGGATACGGGCTTGAGCTTGAGACTGTGGCCAAAATCTGGCGAGGGGGATGCATCATCCGTGCGGCAGTCCTTGAACCCATTCGCGCGGCATTCGGAAGGCGGCCCGAGCTTCCAAACCTGTTGATGGACGACTATTTCAGCCGGGAAATCGGCTCGCGGCAAAAATCGCTCCGCTCGGTGGTCAAAACTGCCGCAGAACTGGGATTGCCGGCGCCCGGATTTTCCGCTTCCCTTGCCTACCTCGATGCATACCGGAGCGCATGGCTCCCCGCGAACCTGATTCAGGCGCAGCGCGACTACTTCGGTGCACATACCTACGAACGCAAAGATATGCCCGGAAAATTTCTGCATACCGAGTGGAAAGATACGGAGGAAGATACCTGATGCAGCCCGGCAAAAATGGCGACGCAACCGTTTTTGTGATCTTCGGTGGGGGAGGAGACCTCACGTTTCGCAAGCTGGTTCCGGCCCTCTACTCTCTTTTCCTGGACAGCCATCTTCCGGATCGCTTCGAGGTCCTGGGAGCGGGACGCAAGCAGTTTAACGATGAAACCTACCGGGAGCACCTGCGAGAGGGTGTCGAGAAGTTCTCGGCCCAAGGCAAAATCGATGAAAAGAGCTGGGCTGATTTCGCCACTCACGTCAAATTTTCCAATGCCGATCTAAACGATAAGCAGGCATTCGGCGATATCGCAAAAGAGCTTTCGGCCTACGAGGAAAAGTGGGGCGAAAAGGCCACCCTGATTTACTACCTGGCCCTGCCGCCCAATATGATCGCGCCCATGGCCGAAGGGCTTGCAGGCGTGGGACTCAACCGTGACCCGGAGCATGCCCGAATCGTCGTGGAAAAACCTTTCGGCCATGATCTGGAATCGGCCCGGGAATTGAACCGGCTTCTAACCAGGCACTTCCTTGAATCTCAAATCTACCGTATAGACCACTACCTCGGAAAAGAGACGGTACAGAACATCCTGGCCTTCCGTTTCGGAAACACACTGTTCGAGCCTATTTGGAACCGCCGCTACATTGACCATGTGCAGATTACAGTGGCGGAAAATGGCGGGGTCGGGC
>OMOE01000118.1 GCA_900290365.1 Syntrophobacter sp. SbD1
TCGACGTGTTGGAATTCGCCCGCAGACGAGCCCCCGCCGTGCGAATAGTATACCCGTCGAGTGCAGCGGTGTACGGGGCGGCTACCGTCCTGCCGCTGAGCGAAGCCATACCGCCTAATCCCATTTCCCCGTATGGCTTGCATAAGCGAATAGTCGAGGATCTCTGCGGGTACTACTCCGCGCGTTGGAATGTACCGGCAGCCCTGGTCCGTTTTTTCTCCCTGTATGGCGAAGGGTTGCGCAAGCAACTTCTCTGGGACGCCTGCAACAAGGCCCGTGATGGAGCGTTCACCTTTTTTGGCACTGGTAATGAACTCCGCGACTGGTTGCACGTCTCCGATGCAGCGGAGCTGTTCCTCCTTGCTGCTGAAAATGCCGGAGTCCACTGTCCCGTAGTCAACGGCGGCACGGGTACGGGCCACACTGTGAGAGATATCGTGACTCAAACGGGTCTGCTGTGGTCGCCCCAAGCGGTCCCCGAGTTTTCCAAAATCTCCAAACCGGGCGACCCATGTCATCTCGTCGCGAACATCCGGAATGCGCAATCCTGGGGATTTACCCCGAAAGTCGAACTCGCATCCGGCCTGGCTGCCTACGTTCGCTGGTTCAGGAAAGAATTCCACTCATGATACGTGTTGCCTGGATACTCGTTAACGATCCAGCGTGGATTGGGGGGCTCAATTATTTTCGGAACCTGATGGAGGCGCTTCTCGCCTTTCGTGATCGACTCATTGAACCTGTGGTGGTTGGAAATCCGGCAGATCTGCCCTCACCTCTCAACCTGTGCCCATCCATACCTCGGCCAACGCTCCCTCGTCTCTGGCCGGCGAGAATGCGCGACAGCATCGATCGAAAAATCCTTCATAACGGTGGCTATTTCTCCAAGTCGCTGATGAAAAACGAAATACGGCTTTTATCGCATGCTCAATGGCTGGGGCTCAATTCTCCCGTTCCGGCAATGTGCTGGATCGCTGATTTTCAACACAGGCGGCTTCCCGAATTTTTTTCTACCGAGGAACAAAATTCCCGCAACTCTATTCATGCAGCTATGGCCGTCAACGCCCAGGCGATACTCTTGAGTAGCCAGGACGCCCGGCGCGACTTCTGCTATTTTCATCCGGAAGCGGTTAAAAAAACCTACGTGTTGCCCTTCGTAGCCCATCTGCCGGATGCCGCGGTGCTGCCTCCCGCCGATACCCTGCTAAAACACTACGCTATTGCCGAACCGTTCTTCCATGTTCCCAACCAACTCTGGGCCCATAAGAATCACGGCGTTATCGTTGAGGCACTTCGCATGCTCGCCGCCCGCGGCCGATGCCCCCTGGTGGTAAGCACCGGCTTGACCGAAGATTACCGCAACCCGGCTTATTTCAGCTCGATTTCCAAACGGCTCGACGAAATTCATCTTACCGACCGCTTTCGTTTCCTCGGAGTGGTCCCCTATAACCATATGGCAGTGCTCATGCGGAGTTCGCTCGCCGTCATCAATCCCTCGCTTTTCGAAGGTTGGAGCACTACCGTCGAGGAATCCAAAAGCCTTGGCAAACGCCTCTTGCTTTCGAATATTGCCGTGCACAGGGAACAGGCCCCGGGGAGGTCGCTCTATTTTGAACCGCACGATCAGGAAGCCCTTGCCGCTCACATACTCGAAGTATTGGAAGCCTTCGACCCCGACCGTGAACGCGACGAACTCGAACGTGCGGCGCGCGCCTTACCCGAACGTATGCAGCAGTTCGCCAGGGCCTATCAGGAAATCGTCCTCGACGTAATCGCCAGGCATAAAGGATGATTCAGGACCTTTTGCGCCACATTCCGTCTTTAAAGACGATCAATCGCCTGTTTATCTTCCGTTTGTACTTATCGGGCAATAGGTCGTGCGCCTTCTTAAGGATTTTACCCTGAAGGGCGTCAAGCCAGGACATCTTCTCGGCGATCAGATCGAATTCCCGCTCATATGCGTGCATCTGGCCGGTAAGTTGGCCCGGCCTGGTACGATATCCGGACAGACAACTCCGGACCACATATAGATCTGTCTGAAGGGAAAAAGAGCGCCACAGGAAGAAATCCCCGGCGAGCCGGAATTCTTTCAGTGCCCCCATATCCACGTGGCCCAGGAGCTTCGGTCTCCAGAAAGTCGATTCCTGCTGAATGTGTGGAAGCATTTTGCCGAAGATGCCCTTTCGGATAAGACGGCCGGGATAGCCGACCGGCAGGAATGTATCGATGATCTGCCCATCAGCGTTGTAGCATACGGGCATACCGGTAAGCCACCTCACCTCGGGGTATGTCTCGAAGACCGAAGCCACCGTGGAAAAGGCCCTCGGAATATAGAGATCGTCCGCGTTGATATACCCCGCCACATCCCCCGTAAGTCTTGCAAAACCCTTCGAAAGAGCGTCGTAGAGCCCCTCGTCTTTTTCCGAGAAGAACCCGGTGGTGATCTTGCGGCATGAGATCGCTGAGCGGCCGGATTCGTAAGCTGAGAAGATATCTTTTACAATTTCGGCAGTATGGTCCGTCGAGCCGCCGTCAACAACAATGTACTCGATCTCGAAATCGCCTCTTTGACTTAGCACGCTTAGCAGCGTTTCTTCGATATATTGCTCCGCGTTGAGGCAGGCGGTGACAATCGATATTTTCATGACCCTTCCCCTGCGCGAAAGATACTCGGATGAACCGCGTGCTTGGGACCCCGTTAGGCGTACTGCCTGTAGGCAAAAATTTTCGAATCGCTCCGGCAGAAAAACATATCGACTTGCCAGAACGCCCTGTCATGGACGCGAAGCATGGGGCAGGCTAGGTCATAGCAGCGGAACCCCAGCTTTTCCATATGAAAACATGTTTCGTGAAACCGGAGAGCCCGGTCCGTGAAGTTGAAGTTGTAAGTCTCCATGATGATGAGGTTCGTCCGGAGCAAAGTTTCTTTGGCGCCACTGAGGATGGGGAGTTCGTAGCCGTGCGTATCGAATTTTAGCAAAAAGGGGCCTTCCAGTCCATTTTCGGCCACCATGGCATCGACAGTTCGAACCGTCACTCTGCGAGCCGTTCCACCGGTTCCGCCCACCGTGCTGCCGTCCAGATCCGCTGCGACGTTAAGCGTTGCCGCGCCCCCGTCGATCTCACCGGCCACACACAATTCGTAATCAAAGTTGGAGCGGGTTCGCTTTAGATTTTCAAGCGCCGTCTCTCTTTCAGTCAGGGGCTCCACGGCGAAGAAGCGCTTTCCCGGGAAGAACTCCATCGCTTCGAGACTCCATTTGCCGTCGGATGCCCCGATGTCGATGACGGTATCGATCTCAACTCCATGTCCAACGATTCTTCGAAGGGCCGATTTCATCCGGAACTCGTCCGAATCGTTTCTGACGACCCTTGCATCAAACGGCCGGACTAGCGCATCCATAATTTTCAGAAGAACCCGTTTCATAAAAAAACCCCTTGGAGACAAAAAGGCGCTCCATTCGGACTTGAATCTCAGCGTATCTCAGCCAGGCGCTTCTTAAGACTGCCGAGCCGCCGGCAAAAAGCCCATCTTTTGAATATTCCCCTCGGCATCTGGGACTCAATTGCCCTCAGCCGGTTGGATATCTTGTATTGCAGTTGGGGACTCGGACCATCATCCGTGGCCTGCCCCAGATAGCCTTCGATCACCCTCAAATGCCCCTGTCTGGGATGAGGCCCTTCGAACCGGCAGGAGTATTTGGTTTCGAGTTTCCTGCGGTTTTCCTTCATCATTTTTCGAGTACCCTGCGCGAGTTCGCCGAACGAGCCCCCTCCCCTGTGATAGACGAATACGTCCTCCGCGCATATAAGCTTATACCCGGCTTGGCGCACGCGCATGCAGTAATCGTCGTCTTCGTAGAAGCCGAGCCCGAAATTCTCATCGAGCATTCCGACCCGGTCAAGAACATCGCGGCGAAGGGCCACACAGAAAAATCCCAATTTCTCCGTTTCGAATCTTCCTCCCCGGCTGTTTGAAACCCAGGTAAACCCCTCTTCTATGATCTCTTCGGTAGTAGTCCCCCCGGTGAAAATTCTCTGTTCATTTCCCACAGAGTTGGAAACCGGTCCTGCCAACCCGATCACCGGATCTTGCAGCAGAGCGCTCAGTCCCTCGATCCAGTTCTTCGTCACGATACAGTCGCTGTTAAGAAGGATCAAAACCTCGCCCGAGGCAATCTTGAGCCCGTCATTGTTGCCCCCGGCAAAACCCCGGTTCGATTTGTTAAAGATGCACCTTAGCCTGGGTTCCCGCTCCATGCCGGCTCTAAGGTAGGCTGGGGTTTCATCGGACGAGTTGTTGTCCACAACTATGACTTCGAAATCGCTTGCCGCGCCGATTGTGAAAATGCTCTCCAGACAGAGCGCCGTAGTCTGGCGCAGCCCGTTGTGGCTTACGATTATGATGCTGGTCTCAGGCATAAAGCTTTTCAGTGGGAATTAAGAAATTTACCGGATCTATGAATTTAAGAATTCAGTCTCGAAATCCTTAAATCCCCTAAATCCCTTGCGAGAGTATATCCATCAGATGGGCCAGACTCTTCTCCCAAGGGGGAGGCGCTATTCCAAAACTCGCCTCGATCTTGCTGCAATCGAGCGCGGAATACATGGGCCTGGCTGCAACCGTTGGATATGAACTGGTCGGCACGGGCATCACCTTGGCAATCCGGGATGATTGCCTTCGCCTTGCCTCATCCAGTATGGCTGAGGCAAAGTTATACCATGTCGTAATGCCCGCTCCGCAGAAATGATATGCGCCCCAGGGGACCTTTTCCGAGCTGAGGATCGCGCGCTCGGCAATCCTAACCAGGCAGGCTGCGAGATCAAAAGACCAGGTGGGACATCCGTACTGGTCGGATACAACTTTCAATTCTTCCCGCTCTGCGCCGAGTCTGAGCATCGTTTTTACAAAGTTCTGCCCCCTGGCGCCGTAAAGCCATGAAGTCCGAACTATTACGTGCTCGGAAATCCTGGACCGTACTGCTTCTTCTCCCTGCCACTTGCTCAGGCCGTAGATGTTTATGGGATCGGCGGCATTTTCTTCTTTATAAGGCCGGTCCGCCATACCGTTAAAAATATAGTCCGTGGAAATATGGATGATCGGTATCCCAAACCTTGCGCACTCATCGGCAAGATTGGCCGGCCCATCACGGTTGGCGGCAAAGGCGGCCTCCGATTCCGATTCGGCTTTATCGACGGCGGTATAGGCAGCGCAGTTTATCAGCAGCCGCAGGCCCTTGATTAGTCCCAAGACCGAATGAACGCTTTGCGGTTTTGTTATATCGATCTCAGGGATGTCCAGGGCGGTAACCGTGAAACCACTTTTTTTCAGCAACTCGACGACTTCCCAGCCGAGCATCCCGCCGCTTCCAACGACTACTACATTTTCTCCATCCGCGTCCATCGGTGTCCATCCGTATCCATGAGCGTCTGTTAACGATTACGGCAGATCCGCCTCACGAAAAAAACTGCCCCTTGCATCCTTTTCAGAAATGATCCGCTCACCGGCCACCGGCCACTCTATGGCCAGGACGGGATCATCCCACCTTATACATCTTTCATGCTCCGGAGCATAAAAATCACTTGCCTTATAAAGCATTTCGGCGGTGTCCGAAAGAGCCGCAAAACCATGGCCAAAACCGCGGGGTATATAAACTTGGAGCTTGTTTGCAGCCGAAAGGTTCAAGCCAAACCAACGGCCGAAAGTTGGTGAGGACTTTCTGAGGTCCACCGCCACATCGAAGACCTCTCCACTAACAACGCGAACCAGTTTAGCCTGAGCATTGCGTACCTGGTAGTGGATTCCTCTGAGGGTGCCGCGGCTGGACGAAGATTGATTGTCCTGCACAAACGAGTCATCGATTCCAAGCGCCGCAAAAGTCTTCAGGTTGTAGCTTTCGAAGAAAAATCCCCTCTCGTCGCCAAAGACTTTTGGTTCCAGAACGATTATTCCCTCAATATCTGTGGAAGAAGCTTTCATTTTCCCTCTCTGACAAGCGGTCAATCCGGCATACCTCTTTTATCACCATCCCCGCAGAAATGAAAGCTCAAGGGAATTGATGAAACCAGATCATGGGCCGTGAAGTAGTGGTTGCAATAACGGGAGGAAAACTTGACTTTGGCCCCCGGGAGCAGATCTTTTACGGGGTATTCGATGGACGCAGGGGCAAGCGGGTGCTGATTGAAATCATAGGCGTGTAATATTGAAAAAAATGCAGTTTCTTGTGAATGTCCGACTCGGTGACGTTCACAAACCCCAGGGCCTTCCCCTCTTCCATGTAATATATTCGAACGTCATCTCCCGCATCCCAGGTGTATTCGGGAAGGCTGAAATACTCCTCGGGCAAAGAAAAAGTGGTGAGGATTTTCTGCCGTGAGGAGTAAACAGTGATCGTCTTTTTCTCTGTATCCACCACGGGGAAGTTCCTTGCCTTCTCACTCGACGCATCGAAGACCAGTGGACTGTCCCCGTCCACATTTTCTTTCTGATCGATTAAGGTGTAGGGGATCGTCTTCAGTTTCCCGGCTTTCGAATCGTAGTAGGTAATCTGGTTGTCCCTGGTGTCGAGCTTTATCCGCTCGCCCGGTTTTGGCTCCGGCTCCATATCGGCACGGTCGGGCATGGTGTACACTACGGCGGGAAGACGATAATCGGTTTTCCCCGCGCGGCAGGCGACCTTTCGGATAATTGTCACCGTTCCGTTATCCTTGTCGAACTTAACCACCCTTCCCTGGTCGACCTTGCCAGAGCTGCATGTCAATGCCAAGGGCAGCATCATGACAACGGCAAAAATCAATTTGTAATGCCTCGCCATTATTAGTGTCACCTCATATCTTCGATCTTTTGCAACTCGCGAAGAGCCAGAAGTCAAGTAAGAAGCAATTAATATGCCATTAGGACACACGCTTCCAGGCAACTTAAGGTAATATTTACAATGAGTTATGGATCATGAACACGCGGCGCCAACATTGCGGCGCCATAGTGAAACTATAGTGTGACACTGGGAAACTATGAGTGGACACAAAAGAAGGGAATAAGGCAAGCTGTCAGGTAGCGGCTGACGCGGAGAAATCGTCGATTAACTTTCTAAGCGAACCTACCATAATAGGCTTTATAAAGTAAGCTGAGGCGCCCATTTCCATGATTTTCTTCAAGTTATGCTTCTCGTTGAGATAGGCGTTGGCTATCAGGACTGTCCCGCAAACCGCTTCCCGGATTGAATCCGTCAATAGCACGCCGTCCCGCTGGAGCAGGGAAACATCGGCAATAAGAAAACAGAAGGGGATCTCGGAAAGAAGGCTCCTGGCCTGCTGGGAGTTGTTCACCCAGTAGCACTTGTAACCTTCATTATAGCTTTCGAGCGCTCTTGTGAATAGCTCGGCGGTGTCCCTTTCGGGATCGAGGATGAGAATATTTTTTCGGCTCTTTTCAACCATAAGATCGCCCGTAACCCGGGCGGTGGGACCGCCTACCAGGTTCGCCGCTGCCTTCGGCGGCGGCAAGAAAAATCCCTCCCGCCCCCCTGAGGGGACCGGAGACATGAGTTGCCCTGAAACGCGACCACCTTTAATTTGCTCACAGCGCGAACAATGCATTGTGAGCGTGGCGCTTTGGGCTAATCTTTACTTCAAAGTCCATGCCATTATTATTTTTTATTTTACTTCATCACTGGCGGGCAAAATTATCTCAAACGTGGTTCCCGATGCTCCGGGTGCTTCCTCTTCAGTAACACTGCGGCACTCTATTCGGCCTCCAAACCTGGTTATTATTCCGTAGCTTACCGAAAGTCCCAGCCCGGTTCCTTCACCGACTTTCTTCGTGGTAAAGAAAGGATCGAAGATCTTGTCCAGGTATTCCCTCTTTATTCCGCATCCCCTATCCGTAACTATGGCTTCGATCTCTTTTCGACTCGATCCGCAGCGGGTTTCTATCTTGATCGCTCCCTTTTCACCCATGGCCTGGACGGCGTTGTTTATCAAATTGAGAAAGACCTGCTGGAGACCGGTCGAATCTCCCCGCACAGGCGGCAAATCCGGCGCGAGAGACAGGACCAGCTCTATATTGTTCATATCCAGAGTGTGCTTCACTACTGATGTGATCGATTCGATGTTCGCATTGAGATCACAGTCTTCTTCGTATTCCTCTCTCACCCTGGCGAAGCTCAGCAGTCTTTCCACGATGCTTTTGCAGTGCAGGCCGTGTCTTTCAACCGTCTTGAGGTCGTTGTATTCCATGGAACCCGGGTCCATTTTCTCCAGAAGCAAATCGCAAAAACCCAGCATAATTCCGATTGGATTGTTTATTTCGTGCGCGACACCGGCAGCCATGGTCCCCAGGGAAGCCAGCTTCTCGGTGTTGATGAGCTGCTGTTCAATATCCTTTCTTTCAGTGATATCTCTGGCGATGGCCAGCGCATATTCTTCAACCCCGTCACCTTTTACGGGAATATATTGAATATTGAACCAAAAATTTCCGGAAGGCAGGGCCAAACGAGTTTCGGTCTTTTCGCCTCTCCCGGAACTGAGAGCTTTTCGAACGCAACTCAACTGCTCCTGGACCTCCTTTCCGGGCAAGAACCGGTAAAGACTCTGGCCTGCCATCTCCTGAGGGTTAATCCCAAAAATACGGCACATATGCAGGTTTGCAGTTCTTATCAGACCGTTTGGCTCCACGGTGAAGATCAGGTCTTCGGCGCTTTCCACAAGGGACCGGTACTTGGTTTCGGAGCTTTCAAGCTCATTTGCGTATTTTTGAATATGTCCCGTTTTGAGCTCAACTTCGTGCTCCAGCTCACTGGACCACCTCCGTTCATAAAACACGACGAACAGGCTTCCCAGGCAAATGATAGACACCACGAGCGCCTGGAGGAGAAACTGTCTCGTATACACCGAATCGATGATGGATTCGACTTCTTGGACAGGGGCGGCAACCGCCACAGACCAGGAATAATTTACATAAGGCCCTTGAATGTGCACAGGAGAGTAAGCAAACAGTTTTTCCATCGGCTTGACAATTTCCCGGTGCCACCCGGTATAATACGAACCGGTACCCTCAACGCCTCTCATCATCTCTTCGCGCTGAATGCGGTTGATCTGGTCGAATGAGATAGCGGGGCCCTTGTTGGATCTCGCCTCGAATGTGCTTTCCCCGATAAACGACTTCTCCGGGTGATAAATGATTATTCCATTTGAGTCTATCACCCAGGCATAGCCGGTTTTCCCCGAGCGGATCGGGGGCATTATATCGTGCATCATGTGAGTTACATCCAGCGTTAGCCTGATATACCCGGCATAGGCTCTCGACGGGTAGGGGTGAGCGGCGTTGGCGGCCTCTTCGTAAGTTGGCGTGATCAAGTCGAATACCAGGTCGCTCCTCTCTTTTGCCCCTTGTTTCGGGTACAGGGCCGTGCCCATTGTCTTGCCTTTATTTGCAGGATCTTCGGCCCACGACAGATAGGCCGCGGGCTCCTGCTGCACATGGCCAAGGTTGCGTATTACTATCCCCTGTTCGCTTGCCGCAAAGATCTGAGAGCCTTGCCTGTCGATGCGTCGAATTGCGATGATCCTGCGCCCGTTGAGAACCGGCAGCGTCGTCAGCAGCATTGCTTCGTAGCTCTGAGTGTCGCAATATTGAATTGCGGGCAGGGAATTCAGGAGCACCAGATCGTCGATAGCATGATTTATGTTTGCTTCAACTCGCTGGGCGGCATGCCTGGCGAGCACCAGTTGCTGTTCGTTGAACTGTTCCCTGAGGACATCTTTCATATATCTGGCGGTGGATATGGCCAGCCAGGAGGCCCCCACCACAAGCATGAACGTAGCAATTCCCATGATTTTCAATATCTTGGAGCGTTTAGTCCGTGCAATTGGGTCCATTGTTTTGTCCCGGCATCATGTTGAAATCCAGTTGCAATTTTATAAACTGCAACTATTTAATGACATTTTATTTGACTCTTCATCAAAAGTAGAGTGAAAATTCCCCCTGGAGGAAATTGGATCTCCAAAATCGGTTATACCCTTAACGCTTATCAATCTAAAAAGGCAAAAAGATGTCCTCAATTCTTGCACTGGATGACGAAAAGGACATGTTGGCTCTTTTGAGCAGAATCATCACTGAGAAGAGTTCCCACGGGTTAACTACCCTGAGCGACCCCATGCAACTGACGCAGCTTTTGCTCCAAAAAACCTTTGATGTCGTACTCACCGATCTAAAGATGCCTGGCAAAGACGGCATTCAGGTTCTGCAGGAGATCAAAAGCAACAGCCCTCAGACGGCAGTAATCATAATGACGGGCTATGGCACTATCGAATCGGCCCTCGATGCCACCCGCAAGGGAGCTTTTGATTATATTACAAAGCCTTTCCGCAAGGAAAGGCTCCTTCGCGTGATCGAGCAGGCGATCAACTGGCAGCAGCTTCAGAAAGAAAACATCTTTCTTCGTCAAAAGCTGGAAGAAAAATCCACTTTCCCAACCCTGGTGGGTTCGACACCGGCAATGCGCTCGCTCCACGATCACATAAGAAAGGTGGCCAAAACTTCCGCCACCGTCCTCATAACCGGTGAAAGCGGCACCGGCAAGGAATTGGTTGCCCGCGCACTTCATTCCCAGAGCCTTAGAAACGAGCAGCAATTCATTCCGATCGACTGCAGCACAATTCCCGAATCGATTATTGAAAGCGAACTTTTCGGCCACGTTAAAGGATCTTTCACCGGTGCGATCAGGAATAAGAAAGGCATGGTCGAAGAGGCCAACGGCGGGACCCTTTTTCTTGACGAGATCGCAGATCTCAGTCCGATGATGCAGGTAAAGCTGCTTCGCCTTCTCCAGGAAGGCGAATACAAGGTTGTGGGATCGAATTCGATCTGCAAGGTGGACATCCGGTTCATTGCAGCCACCAATAAAAACCTGCTTGAAAGAATCAGAAAAGGAGAATTCAGGGAGGACCTGTACTATCGTCTCAACGTCATCAATATCCAATTGCCGGCCCTTTCCGAAAGAAAGGATGATATTCCGTTGCTTGCGCACCATTTCCTTGAAAAATACAACGCCTTGTACAGCAAAAATATCAGCCGGATCTCGGATCAACTCATTGCACATCTGCTCGAAAGGGATTGGCCCGGAAATGTTCGCGAACTTGAACACGCAATTGAAAGAGGCATAATAATGGCTGCCGGAGACAGCCTGGAATTATCCGATATCCTGGTGTCCGCACCGGCCCAGGAATGCTCCCCTCCCCGGGAACTCAATCAATACTCGGATCTTCTTGCCATGCCCTTCAAAGAAGCCAAAGACAAGCTGATCGATCAGTTTCATGCCGAATACATTTCCGAGGTATTGAGCCGCAACGACGGCAATGTCTCGAAGGCCGCACGTGAGTCGGGCCTCAAACGCCAGTACCTGCACAGGCTGATCCGCGAAACCAACCTGGACTCGAAATCCTTCAAGAAATATCATCCGCATTAGAGCAGGGAGCAGGAAGCGGTTCAAAAAGAGAGGGTGATTTCGTCGTCACCCTGTCAGGCACCCTGGACGAAGCCGTTGAGTAACCCCAGTTGAGTCAGGGCTGCAAAGGCCGCCTCGTATTCTTCTTCGGTGATCTTCCTGTCCAGGGGTGGGCTGGTCAGGCCCTTATGAGCCGGGAAGTACTGGTTCATCAGACTTACCCAGACCTGCGGGGCGGTGGGACCGCCAGCCGGGTTTGCCGCTGCCTTCGGCGGCGGCCCTAATTGCCCTGCAAGAAATGATAGACATTCGCTGGTGCCGGAGATGTTTTCGGGCAGCACCAGATGGCGCACCATCATGCCCTTCACTGCGATCCCCTGCGCGTCCGTCAGGATCGGTCCCATCTGCCTCCACATTTCGACCAGCGCCTCCCGGTTGTAACTGACATAATCTGCTGCCCCGGAATATTTTTTGGCTGCTTCGGGGTCGGAGTATTTAATATCGGGCAGGTAAACATCAATGATTCCATCGAGTAGTCTGAGGGTATCTACAGACTCATAACCGCTCGTATTATAGACGAGCGGGATTTCAAGACCACGGCTCGCCGCCGACAGCACTGCGCGAACGACCGCGGGCACCTGATGAGTCGGCGTGACCAGGTTGATGTTGTGAGCCCCTTTGTCCTGGAGATCCAACATCCCTGAAGCCAGATCCTCAATGCTCATCTCGCGGCCGACACCAAGCTGGCTGATCGGATAATTCTGGCAGAAGATACATTTCAGAGTGCAGCCGGAAAAGAAAATAGTGCCCGAACCCCGAGTGCCCGAGACGGGAGGTTCTTCCCACAGATGAAGATTCATCGAGGCTACCTTTGGCAGACTCCCCACTCCGCAATAGCCTACTTTTGCGTTTTTCCTATCAACACCGCAGGAACGAGGGCAAAGATCGCATCGTTCCAGCTTCGCATCCAGGGCTTCGGCCCTGCGAGAAAGCTCTCCGGTCTTCAAAAGTTGCAAGTACCCGGGATTCATTTCTCCGTCCATTTTTCACCGTCCCAAACACCCTTAACCCTGCCGGAGTCTGAAACTTCATAGCCTCCCATCGCGGTCACCGTCCTGCGAAATGAATCCGAGGCGATAACATCGAGCACCGCGCGCATTTTGAAATCCAGCCATGCACTCTCGGCTATCACAAGGTCGTAGCGCTCCCGGCCGATCGGAATGAAATCCAGGTCCAGCGCCTTTGCAGAAGCATAGATCGCCATTCCGGCATCCGCCCTGCCGCTCAATACATTTACGGCAACGCTCATATGGGTGAATTCTTCCTGGTCATACCCTTTGATCTCCTCCGCCGGAAGACCGCGCTGCTGGAGGCAGTAGTCCAGGAGCACGCGCGTTCCAGAGCCGGCCTGCCGGTTTATAAATGCAACATCCGGCCGCAGAAGGTCTTCCAATCCGTTTATCCGCTTGGGGTTCCCCTTGCCGATAACCAATCCCTGCTCTCTCATGGCAAGCTCTACGAGACGCACGGGGGTTCCTTTCAGATAGCGTTCCACATAAGAGTAGTTGTACTCTCCGGTTTGTGGATCGAGCAGATGGGACCCGGCAAAATGCGTCTGCCTTCTCTTTAGCGCCATCATTCCCCCAAGGCTCCCCACATTGCTCGATGAGAGATGAATCCTGCTGTCCCGGCTTTTCAGTTCGTTTGCTATCAAATCAATCGTATTATCATGGCTTCCGATCATAATGAGCGTAAAATCAAGCTGATCCTTTGCCCGAAGGACCCTCACCTCCACCTCCGCCCCCTCTTCCATCCCTTCCTGCTCCTGTGGAATTTGCAGGATCCCATCGGCACGGGTAAGCGAGGTTATTATGCCGGCTCCTCTCTGGATAGGCATGGCAATCAGCCTGTTATCGACCCTGCCGAGAATTACGCGCGCAAATTCTTCCAAACCCAGCTTCGAAGGCAGCTTCCTGCCAAGGATGGCCGAAACGGTAGGAAAAGCGGGGCTTTGGATCCCTTGAAGAGAATAGAGCAGCGGCCGCACGAATTGTTCGAAAGCCATTATCGCCGAAACGGTATATCCCGGGATTCCGACAACCGGTTTCCACCCTGCCATTCCAAGGATAACCGGCTTTCCCGGCATCATGGCAACCCCGTGCGTCAGCACTTCCCCAAGTTCCTCGATAATGGCAGGCGTGTAGTCTTCAGATCCGGCCGAAGACCCGGCATTTATCAAGACGACATCAGCCGTAGACTCGATCGCTTCCTGCAGAGCCAATTTTAACGATTCGTAATCGTCAGGGACGATTTCACCCAGAATCGGCGTCCCGCCTAATTCCTGCACCATGCCGGCAAGAACGGCGCCGTTGAACTCTATAATTTGACCCGGCTTTGCTTCAGCCGCACTGCCGGGCGAAATGATTTCGCTGCCTGTGGGTTGGATGAATACTTTCGGTCTGGCAAAAACACTTATGGTCAAAATACCCGCCGCCAGGAGGGAACCTACGTCAACAGGCCGCAAA
>OMOE01000117.1:0-1002 GCA_900290365.1 Syntrophobacter sp. SbD1
TGTTCGACCCATATAGCCGGGCCCCGTGAGGGGTCGCCGCACAAGCAAACCCGAAGATTGACGACGCCAGGGCGGAAAAGGACCCTTTCCGGAGGGAAACTAGAGTAGAGAGCAGGCATTCTATTGCTCCCCGTCCAAGGCGAAATCTCCACACGTCTGCCGTTAACTTTAAATCCTCGGTGGGCGAATTAAAGTGCCGGTGCTCAAATTCTCATAATGACCGAATGGATTCGTTGCATTTGGCTTGGCTTACGTTTTTGCTGACATATGATTCTGACATTTTGTTATTGATTCTTTTTAGTACTTCCAGACACAATAGTCAGGATATGCGACTAATTTTCTAATTGCGTCAGGGTTTCCTTCAAGTGCCTGTTTTGCTAGTTTCCCACAAGGAGAACCAGGTTTCTTCGTGTAGTATTGCGTGATATTGTCTGCACAAGCACTACACGCTCCCATCTCCATAAATTTCTCTTTTGAGTAACCATAGCGTTTGCCTGTTTCTGATCTTTGTTTGGTTTTGTATGTCTTGCCAAGAACTTTTGCGATACCCTGAACTTCTATTGCTTTCACGTATCCATTATCGATCAAGTTATTTACTTCTTTGGTGTCTCCACTACATAATGCACTAACTACAGATTCATGGTACCGGCTCCAGTAACTGTCAGGCAATCCTGCTCTCTTGGCTAATTCGTCCATCTTTTCGTGATAGTTTGGATTGCCATACTTGAGATCAACACATGACATCTCAGCGAAAGCCAAATTGATCAAAACGAGGCTGAAAATGATTGCGGACAGGAATACCGCGCTTCTTCGACTAAGGTTCGACATTGTTCAATCCTCCTTGCGTTTTGGTGCAAACCCGAATTCGAACCGTATTCTTCGACCAGTTTATCAAATACCGATGATTTTTGCTCCATCCGATTTGCCCGGTAGAAGTCAGATAGGGGTAGGAACAGCGCATTGGATTGCACTGCCCCTCCCTCCGAACCGGACTGGCGGATC
>OMOE01000117.1:1012-11538 GCA_900290365.1 Syntrophobacter sp. SbD1
GTGGTTCACCTCATTGAGGACTGGAGCAAAGCTCTATGGGCTTCTACAAGGCTGTAAAGTCCACTCAGGTCAAGACCCAAAACCACGTATCAATTCCCGTTGGTGGATTGCGAACCAAATGCTCGGACGGATGACGGAGGACTGAATTCAGGATTAATATTCCCTTTTCAAGGCCCGTCTTTTCATTATTGACCTGCAGGTGGACCCAAATGGGGTAAGAGAGTTCGGGCTTTTCTCGCCTTCGAAGTGCCGGAAAAAGGCAAAACTGAACGTCGGTCCAGAACTCAAGCCAGAAATCCCACTGTGTTCAGGGATGCAAAATTTTCTTTTGGCTTATCTTCTCGAAGCATTCCCTTCCAGCAAACTCCTCGGCTTAAGAGCGGACGTGACATTGAAACTCCATAATGGTATTCAATGCGGTAGGGAAATTTTAACTTGAGCTTTCCAAGCTGGTAGGGGGAGCAAATGGATAAAATATTCGTCATCACAGGAGAACAAAGCGTTCATCCTCTTGAGATGGAGCCCTGATAAGGACGAGTGCAAAGAACTCCAGAACGTACTTGAGAAAAAATTTGATCTACTCGTTGGTGGTCAGATTAATCCTGAATCCCCACGAAAATGGTTGCTTGTCCGCAGAGAAATGCCCGTTCCAGATCCCGCATCCGGTGTAAACAAATGGTCTATCGATTTTTTCTTCGTTGACCAAGATGGCGTCCCAACGTTCGTGGAATGCAAGCGTTACAACGATTCCAGAGCGAGGAGAGAGGTTATTGGGCAAATGCTCGAATACGCAGCCAACGCTCAATACTACTGGGAACGGAATGATCTGAAGACCTTTGCCAAACAGACAGCGACAAAAAGAAATGAAAACATTGATGACCTTCTCCGAGATCTGTTGGGAACCGACCAAGACTCCGCAGATGCATTCTTTGAAAAAGTTCAGAACAATCTCAAAGAAGCTCAGATCAGACTTATTTTTTTCCTCGATCAAGCCCCCTTTGAATTACGGAGCATAGTGGATTTTTTAAACAGACAGATGGAGCGAACCGAGGTTCTCATAGTGGAAGCCAAGCAATTCTGCCACAATGAAATGAAGATTCTGGTCCCAAGTCTCTTTGGATTTACGGAGCAAGCTCGTAGAATTAAAAAGAAAGTCATAATAGAAGACCCTAAGAGAAGGAAGTGGGACCAGGAGGGGGTTTTAGATTACATCAAACAGTACAATATTCCTCAAAGATTTGAAAATATACAGGTGCTGACCGCACTGGCTGAAAGCAATCCAGCTTTGATGAGTATTGCCTATGGTACAGGACAATCGCCTACCATCATCGTGAGAAACAACGTCTCCAGAGCGATGTATTATATCTGGGCAAATTCTGGATCGGTACAGCTTTCTGCAACAGCTTTGTGTTCGGACGGAATTGAGTTCTTAAAATCTCTTGAAAATAAATACAAGGCGACCCTTCATTGGAATGCAAAATTTGAATCGGGGAAGTATCCCTCTCTGAAAAGGTCAGTTGACGACATGACTCAGGATGAAATGAAAACCCTGAGCGAATTTATTCTGGAGATGGCAGAGGGAATAAAGGATTTAATAAAATAGTTTCATAAAGGGACCAGACGGGGAAATTGCGCTGGCTTAAGTTTGAAGTGAAGGAGATTTCCTGGAATCTGTTTTTGTGTCCGAAATATTTGCCGCTGGTTAAGTTTGACGTTTCTGAATGATTTTGGAATGATAACAGAGTCCTTTTGGAAGAGTGTACCGGGAAGCTTTGCAAGGGCTCGATCAATAAAAACCGGAAAGGTAGCTGTATAACAATGGCAGGGAAGGTATTTGTCAGTTGCGGTCAACGTCCGCCGGAACGGAAAAACGCTCTTAAAATCCAAAAACTGCTTGAGGACGAATTTCATCTTAACGCATATTTGGCGTTCAGAGTCCAGAGTCTGAACGACATAATGACCATTACACGCGAGCTTAGGTCGTCCGACTATTACCTTTTTGTTGATTTTCTCCGGAAGCCCAAAAGCACTCTTGATTTTCAGGTCTCTTTGTTCACACACCAAGAATTGGCATTAGCGCACCATCTGGGCTTTGAGGATATGATTGCCCTTCAGGAGCAAGGGGCACCCTTGGAGGGTTTTTTACGCTACGTGCTCAGTAATCCAGAGCCTTTCACTGACGAAGGTGACTTGTTAGCAAAGATTCGCAATCTGGTACGCGACAGAGGGTGGTCCAGTTCCTATTCAAGGAATCTAGTACTTCAGCGAATTGGCACCCCCGGTTCTTGGACATATAATGATCATTCCGGAACGTACCAGACATACTCCTGGAAAATCCGGGTCCAAAATAATCGCCCGGATGCTGCAGCGGTCGGAAGTGTTTGCATCCTCGACCATGTAATTCTCCCAACTGGCGTCAATTTAGAGTCTCCTGACAGAAGTTATCTCAAGTGGGCAGGTCAGGCGGGCTATGAACGCACAATCTTGCCAAAAGACTTCGGAGAAATTGATCTTCTCTCGATCCATGCTGATCGTCCGGGATTATTTCTCCATAGCCTTAGGGATACGCCAAGGGAGCCTATCGTCGTGAATGATGGCCAATATAAGCTTGGCTACAAGCTCTTTTCTCAAGGATTTCCCCTCATATGGTTCTCGGTGGCTGTTGATTTATCTTGGTTGCCGCCCAGCACTGATGGGCAATGGCCATGCAATTCAACAGCAACGCTAGAAGCAATATTCTAGCAATAGGTCATCAGCCCCCATTATCGATGATAGAAGCCCGAAAAGAACCAAGGCGGTTGAACTGCCCAACCCCGGTGATATATCCCCCATCTGCGCCCATTCTTCCAGCCAAGCCGAGCGGTACTTGGCAAGGGTCGATTAGATACGGATCACATGCCCGCTTAAGGATTTGGAAAAGTGAAATCAGAGACCAAGAGGAAGAAAAGAAGGGGCCCTGAAAAGGGAATATTACTCTCGCAACCTCTTCACACGCTCACTTGTGTCCACTACCAAATAGCTCAGATACGGTTTGCCCCCTTGATTTTCTATCCTGCCCTACAGCACCAGATCTTTCCTTTCATTATTGACCATCTTGACGGCTCCGCTTTCGTTGTCCAAGCTTTTCACTTCTTCTTGTTATCGAGCAATGGTAGCGAAAGGGGTTGTATTTCTAAGGAACTTGACGAGAGTGTCTTTCGCATTATTTCATTTATGCCCGAGTTTTCGATTTCCTCGATCATATCGGGCCTCGGCGGGAAAGGAGACTCTATTCCAAACGCGTTCATATTTAGCAAGAGGTCATCTCGTATCTTTGCTCGGATAACCTGGTCCTTAATTTTCTCAATCTTTTGCACAAGCTCGATAACGTTGTTTATCTTGTCAAAAACCAGATTCAATTTCTTTTGTTTGACATCAAGTTCTTGCGAACAGGCAGTAGAGCGCAGCTTTGCAATAAGAAGTTGTCGGCCCTCGGCGTAGAACAAGGGAATAATGTTTGAGAGGCTCTTAAATGCAGTCTTGGATTTTGTGAAAACCGCTTCAGAAATGTTGTTCATAGTTGGAAATCTCTTTGTCCTGTCATCTCGACGGTCTTGAGGTTAATGTTTGGACTCCGGCGCTCATCTCTCGACGGTCTGGGAGCCCACTTTTGTGCGCGTCCAATGAGCTTTTCAGCTTGACCGCTACGCGTTGGCCAGAAGATTCATAATCCATACTCCTCCAATGGAGCATATTACTCCCTTATCCGATAAAAAAATTTTATCCCAGCAGACCGTCAACCTCTTTCTTCAAAGCATCAATGTTAAAGGTCAAACCAATTTTTAAAAAGTCTCCGGTATGCGCAAGCTTTACCTCGGGAAGACTTCCTAAAAGAGTAGCACTGTATTTGAGCCCCCATGACTCCAATTTTGAAACTATCTCAGCCGCCGCTCCTCTTTCGAGCCTCCCCGATTCGATTAGTTCCTTGAATGCGTACAATTTATAAATGTCTGTCCGAGTGAAAAGATTTCGAGTTCCTGGCCCTTTCGCCTTCTCTACGTTCGGCGGGATGTATTTCAGCCATTCTTTTAGGCGCCCCGGTTTGATACCAAGCGTTTTAGCCACGTTCGGAGCGCTAAAAATCCCGCCTGCCAATTCTCTTGCTCTTTCGTCCGGCGGTGGCAACCAATCCAGAGGTGGCGCGCAATTCGATAACATCGTAATCTACTCCATCAAGTGAGTGTTACGCGCAATCATAGTTTTCGTTTGGATTCAAGTCAAGCAGAAAAAATAGAGAGATTTCATTCTTTTTCGCTAGGCCCTATGACCGCTACTGGAAAAGTCCGGATTGTTCTTTTTATTAGTGTGAGTGTACGGGGATTTTAAAGCTGATGATCGGACTGGAGCGCACGAATTGTCCATATTGCGAAAACACGTTATAGCACCGCGACATAGGTCACACCGCCATTTACACGGCGACAAATCCAAGGCGGTTTGAGAGGCTTTGGCGGTAACTCCCGCATCAAGATAGACTTGGGTATCACCGTTTTGTTCAGTTTTCGTTACACGAGACAGAACCCCTTGATTCACAGGAAGTAAAATCCTAAAGTTGTTTGCATTCTACCTCTCATTTCCTCAAATTGAACATACACTGTATCCTGCAAGATATTCCTTATTATCGCAGTACTTTCTATTAAATCGCCTTGAGCATTATCTAGATTGAAACGTATAGTAATCCTATCATTGATTTTGAGCTGATTGTTATCACTCCGGTTAAACGCAAGTCCGCCACGAGATAGATTAGTTATGGTTATAATATTATCTCCAAATACATTCTTAACTGAATATGTCGCAATTAGACTGCATCGCTTACGTCTATGTTTACGTCTATTAAATAATATAGTAAAGGAGTGAGTACACTTGCATGTTATTTTATATGCACGGCCAATACCATTGGGCATTTGCGAAATGTTAATGCGCTTAGCAGAACCACACTTTGAGCATAATAAATCGATTGAGTTCTTATCTGTAATATTAATGGTCATTGCGTCCATTATTTATCACCACCGTTGGAATATTTAGCTCTGGTGAGCCAAGTTCTTGATATATTCTATGACTGTTAGAAAAAAACATCTGCTTATGGCTGCCGGAAAGAGGCAGACTCAACTTTCATTATCGGCAATCTTAGGTTGATTCCTTAATTTTAATTTTTCCCCCTGTTCTGCCATGGCGGGCAATGTGCCGCACAATTGTGTCAAAAACCTTAAATTTGTGTCACAGGAAAAGATTCATCATAGGGCCGCCCTATATGGCACTCGGAAAGCCAATTGAGAAGCGGGCGGGCGAAAATTTCGGATCGAGGCGAAAAGGGGGGTGTACCGGTGGGGCCGGGGTGGTCGGACGGTAGGCGCTATGATCGGGCTGCCATGAGGCTCGGAAAAGGTCAAAATCAGCCCAGTCCGACGCCTGAACCTCACGAAGTCCATAACAAATGTGAACGCAAATCCACCCGAGAGTGCACTCGCGGTTCTGGCAAGGATGTTTGATTTTTCTATACTCTTGCAAAAATCACGAATGTACCCCGCCCCCCCTAAAGAGGATGGTTGCTCCGGGTCTGAGCTTCCCATACCGTCAGGACTTGGATCAGGACCAGCAGAAGGTAAAGGACGGTAGCTGGAAAAAATATCGGCGAATGATTATTACAAAGTTACCTTCCTACCGAAAACAAAAGGGTAAACTATGGAAACTGCTCAAACAAAGGATTGCTCGTTCCAAGAAAAACTCTATCCGCAGGGCCATGAGCTTTGAACAGAAAAGGGGTGCAAGGTTTGCACCGATGGAAATTGGCTCGATGACCCGGAAAAAGGTGAGCACAGCCGGCGCAGATTTGGCTGAAGATAGACTTGTAAAAAAGGGTAGTCGGGTGGCCGGGAAGTCTTCCGGTCCTCTGCACAAAGGAGCCGAGAGTCTTGAACTTAATCCTGGGTGCCCCTAAAATGAAATGGGGCTGACACGGACCTATGTACTCCCGAACTCAATGACAGCCGGTATTCTGTAAGAGGAGGTTCGATTTGCGTCAAGATCTTTTGAGTCGTCTGGCTCTGAGTGTTCGCAACATGGATGAGGAAGCGACCAAGGCGGCAGCAAGGGAGGCGCTGAGCAACCAAGTCAATGCCATTACCGCCATCAATGAAGGGTTGCTAGCCGGTATGAAAGAAGCGGCACGGCTTTATGAAGAGGGAGAATACTTCGTTGCGGAGTCGATCTGGGTATAGATGTACCCCCTGCGGACTTTATTGCCAGGGTCGGGGAAGTCAATGCCGATATGGTCTGTCTTTCAACCTTGCTGTCGACGGCCATGGCTGTCATGGCCGATGTCATTGAACTTCTAAACAGAAATGACCTCCGGGAAAAAGTCACTGTGCTGGTCGGGGGCGGCCCCGTTTCCCAATCCTTTGCCGATCGCATTGGCGCCGATGGCTACGCAGAAAACGCCATCAGTGCCGCTCGCCCGGCAAAGAAACTGCTGCTTCAAAAGGCCGAGGCCCATTGGGGGAAGGCGCTTTTAACATAAAGGGACAGCACACATGCATAAAGACGATCAAATGACGCCAAAAGAAAGACGCGCAGCACTGAATATTGGGGATGCGATAGACCGTATGCCCATCAGTATGTCTTATCATTCTCCTGGACCTCGTCTTATGGGATGGACCAGACGTCAGGGATACGCCAGTGCGCGCACTCGCGCGGATATCCAGAAGAAAATCTATGAAGTATTTGGAATCGACGGGGTTAACGCTAACTATGGGTCACATGCCATGGGCATTGCCTTTGGTGCGATTATGAGTGATCCGGAGAATGATAATCCGGCAATTTTGGAACACCCGATTAAAGATATAATGGATTTAAGTATTCTTGATTTAGATGTAATCACTAAAGAAAATGACCCAAACGCTAAAAAGTGCTATGAAATGGCACAGATGCTCCTGGAAGAAATTGGCGATGAAGTTGGCTGTGGGTTTGACGCAACCGGCCCTTTCACCTCAGCTTCTGCTCTACTGGGGCCGGAGAGACTTTTGAAGGCTCTTATCAAAAATCCGGATCAGGTGCACAAACTTATGGAATTTACTACCATGGCTTCATTACAGCTGGCTAAGCCATTCTTGGAATTGGGATTGTCTATAAGTATTTCAGACCCTGTTGCCTCTGGAAGCCTTCTTCGAAAAGGACACTTTTATGAATTCGTTGTGCCATATTCCCGCCGATTTGTTGAAGGATGCAAGGCAATTAGTCCCTGCAGCATTACCGGCCATATATGTGGCGATACCATGGCTATCTTGGAAGGTATGGTGGAATGTGGGTATGATGTAATCAGCTTGGATAATATGGTAGATATTGAAATAGCAAAAGAGCGTGTCGGAAATAAGGTTCACCTGTTGGGAAATGTAGATCCAGTTAACATTATTCTTTTCGGCACTCCGGATGATGTCAAGGAAAGCGTGCGAGAGTGTTTTGCGAAAGCATGGGATAGCCCCAAGGGATATACCATAGGAACTGGATGCGATACTCCGCTTGCTGCTCCGCTGGAAAATTCCCTTGCTTTTATGGAGGCGGCCCGAAAATGCGCGAAGTATCCTCTTAATCCGGGCAACTGGGGCGAAAGGATGGCCTGAAATGCTCTTCAATGTGCCGGTGATCCCCGATGAAAAACTCGCCGCAACCCTGAATCGGCACGCAAGCTCGTTCTACTCCTGCCACTTCAGCCTCTATGCCGCCGATGTTCATGACGGCCGTCACAAACATAGGCTCATGGGAACCGACAGGTGGATTGAATTCCTGCGATCCGTGCGAATCGCCAAGAAATATCTACTCTTGAACAGTCGATCCCATGCACATGGGGCATACTTTGATCCTGATCACCTGCGGACGGTGATTCAAACCCTTCGATCGATGCTGAGTGCTGGAGTGATCGACGGAATCGTATTTGCCGATGCCTACTACCTTCAGGCTATCTCCGATGCGGGAGAAGACGAAGTGTCCCAGCTTGAGGCTATCCCCAGCGTAAATTGCATGCTGGACACCTACGACCGAATCGCCAGCATGATCGATTTTATCTCCTCCACTCGATTCCGCCTTCCGGAAACGCTCATATTGGACAGATCGCTCAATCGTCGCTTGGATGCTCTTACGGAAGTTTCTGCCCGTTGCAGGGAGATGCTCCCGGCTGTGAAATTAGAGCTCCTGGCCAATGAAGGGTGCCTCTATCACTGTCCATATAAGCTTACCCACGATTGCCACATTTCTATGGTCAACATGGGCCAGGCCTTGGATACCCAACGCATCAACCGGGATCTCGGATGTATGCGGACGCTTCAGCGCGACCCTTCCCACCTGTTCAAGTCACCGTTTATCCGGCCAGAAGACGTCGCCGCCTACGAACCCTACGTTGATGTCCTCAAGCTATGCGGACGAACCCAGGGTGCCCCCTTCCTCATGAGGGTGGTGGACGCCTACCTGCATGGAAAACATTCAGGCAATTTCCTGGATCTGATGGACGCCATGGATGGAATAGCCGAGTGGTTGTACGTTTCGAACGACCGACTCCCCGCCGATTTCCTGCAGCGGTTGACCTCTTGCTCCAGAGAATGTCGAACCTGTTCTTACTGCAGGGATCTGATTGAAAGCTGCGCAAAACCGAAGGGAATCAGCCTCGAAAGGCTCTGAGCCTCGGCAACAAGAGGCACTTGCGAGGTGATCGAGCGTCTGCGGCATGCCCCTGTCATAGGCGGCCACTACCAGGATGGCCACATTCACATAATAGACCGAGAGCATTGAAGTTTATTTTCCGCACAGCCCGCGAAAGATTTCTCGAAGATCTCTGTCGGTCAGGTCTCGCAAAAGCACACTGTCATAGTCATCAGCCTCTGAGAAGAAAGAGTAGTAGCCGCGAAGCCGTGTTCAAGCATCATTCCAGAGCATTCGGGCAACCAGGAGATGCCCCGGGGAATTCCTTTCTGCCTGGTCTACCAGATGGACGCTTGCCTCAGATCCTGGAACGTGACTGAAAAATAGCTGCTGTTCCAGTAGGCCCTCCGGGCAATTTCCTCGGCTAGTTGGCGGGCTTGTACTGTGGAGTAATGTTCTCATCGATGTGGCATCCTCTTTGGTTTTCACTCAGTATCGCGGCGTTGTTTCGGTGCAATAAATTGGAATATCCTATTTGACAAATAGATCGTGCTGATTATTAAGTAGCGAAAGAAGTCTTGGGCAGAGAAGCGTTGATTCCTTTAGAGGAGGCAAAGATGCTACAGGTAAAAGAGGTGGAAAAAAGATTGGCCAGTATCATTCATGACGCAAAAACAAGTTGTCATGCCCCTTCATGTCATTCTCCTTCATGTCATGCTCCCACTTGCCACGCGCCCACTGGCAGCAAGTAAATCTGTGCGCTGAGGGGTGCTCTTAGCCAAAGCCCCTCAGCATCCTCTCTGCTTGCTCCACCACCTTGAACAATGCACATGAAAAGACAGATTTTAAAATCTGTGCGCTCGGAATAAGAAGAGAAAATAAAAACGTCCTTTTTATTTTTTCAAGGAGTATGAAGTGACAAACAAGATCATCCAAGACCGCGCCACTGGCGCCATCATGGGGGCGTTCATAGGCGATGCCCTGGGCCTGGGTCCTCATTGGTATTACGATCTCGCTGAACTTCGCCGCGACTTCGGCGATTGGATCGACGACTACACTGATCCCAAAGCCGGCCGATACCATGATGGACTCCAAGCAGGTCAACTTTCCCAGGCAGGTTTCATTCTCACGCTTATGGTTCGCTCCCTCGTTGATTGCGGGGGTTACGATGCAGCGGATTTTTGCCGCCGGATGGATGAAGATCTCTTTCCGCTTCTCGATGGAACACCGGTGAGCGGACCGGGGAGATACACCAGCCAGTCAATCCGGGAGGCATGGAGGCGCCGCGTGCAGCAGAACCTGCCTTGGGGGCAAACCGGAGGCCATGCCGATACCACCGAAGCAATCGAACGCACCCTTGCCATCGCCGTTCGCTATGCATTTCAACCCGCTCAGCTAGCATCTGCCGTAGCCCAAAATACCATCCTTACCCAAGTGGATGATACCGTGGTCTCGATGACTGTCGCTTTCGGCGCGGTGTTGGGTCTTCTGGTTCAAGGGCATACACTCGACGCGCAACTGTCGGCCAGGCTCATGAAATTGGTAAAAAACGGGGAATTGCCCTTTCACGCCGTGACCACCGACAATCTCCAGCCGCCACGTCCCGGAGATCCGGATCCACCCCGCGCCGGCCGGTTCGCATCACCGGACGCTTTGCTCTCGCCCTCCTATATGGCCCAAGCTGCAGTAGATCCGGAAATCCACATAGAGCCTGCCTGGAAGGTGTCTATAGTTTACGGCATGCCTTGCGCCATTTACCATCAACTTCCTGCCGCTTACTACCTCGCTGCCAGGTTTCACAACGATTTCGAATCGGCCGTGCTCCATGCTGTTAATGGCGGGGGGCAAAATCAGGCGCGTGC